>NZ_JALJRR010000009.1:136252-224836 GCF_024519615.1 Pseudomonas sp. Pse79 | reverse complement strand
TAAAGGATGTCCCCGGTCTCGTTTGTAAAGGATGTCTCCGTCTGTACACCCCGATAACAATGATTCAGCCAACGGATTTACCGGACGCCATAAACACCAACCCACCCGCCAGCGCCCGCTCATGACACAACCCCAACACCACCCGACGCTCGGCGTTGTCCATGCGGCTCCAACGCGTGATTTCTTCCACGGTACGCTGGCAACCGGTGCAAATGTCGTCGTCATCCAGCGCGCAAATGCTTACGCACGGCGAGGCGACGGGGCGTTCTGGCGGCTTCATTCTTCCTGCTCGACCAGATCCCGCGCATAACGCTGGGCGTTATGCACATAGTGTGCAGCGCTGGCCTCGAGCATCTTCTTCTGCGCGTCAGTCAATTCGCGCACGACTTTGCCCGGCGAGCCCATGACCAGCGAGCCATCGGGAATCTCCTTACCTTCGCCGATCAGCGAATTGGCGCCGATGATGCAGTGCTTGCCGATCTTCGCGCCGTTGAGGATCACCGCGTTGATGCCGATCAGGCTGTAGTCGCCGACGGTGCAGCCATGCAGCATGGCGTTATGGCCGATGGTCACGCCGGTGCCCAGGGTCAGCGGGTAACCCATGTCGGTGTGCATCACGCTGCCGTCCTGCACATTGCTGTTCTTGCCGATCAGGATCAGTTCGTTGTCGCCACGCAACACCGCGTTGAACCAGACATTGGCGCCCTCCTCCAGCTTGACCTTGCCCACCAGCGTGGCATTCGGCGCCACCCAGCTGTGTGGGTGCGTCTCAACGCGGGCGTCGCCCAGGCGGTATTTCATGATATGTCCTCACAACTGGCCATTTAAACGATGGCTTATAGATGGATGAAGCTCTTGGGCGGCTGGTGCAGGCTGATGTTGGCATCGTCATAGAGCAAATTGATCAGCTCGACGATCATGATTGCCGTCAGCCCCCAGATCTTGTATTCGCCGAACCGATAGCTCGGCACGTACCAACTGCGGCCCTGGTAATCGATGCGGTGCGTATGTTCGCGCGGGTCCTGGCGGAAAAACTCCAGGGGCACGCTGAAGACGGCGGCGATTTCGGCGTCGTTGGCCAGGTAGTCGACGTAGTCCGGGATGACGCCAACGTAGGGCGTGACCCGAATGCCATGCAGGGAAATCAGCGGACTCAACGGGCCGATCACCTCGACCAGGCCAGGCGGCAGGCCGATTTCTTCTTCGGCTTCGCGCAGGGCGGTGAAGATCAGGTCCGGGTCTTCGGGGTCGCGACGCCCGCCGGGAAAGGCCACTTCGCCACCATGGGTCGACAGGCCGCTGGCGCGCAGGGTCAGGATCAGCTCAGGTTCGTCACTGCGGGTAATCGGCACCAGCACGGCGGCCTCGGGGAAACGCCCGTCGGTCTCAAGCCGTTGCGGTGTGTGATTGCTTACCCGGCGAAGTAGCTCGTCCAGCATGAGTCATCTCGGTCTGTTGGCTACTTTGCATCATGCACCAAAGCGCGCGGGCGCCCAACCCCAAAACCGAAGGGCTGTCGCGAAACGACAACTTGCAGGGCCCTGCCGCCCACGCCAAGATAGGCAGACTTTCCAGGAACCCCAGCATGAATTTCTGCAGCCAGTGCGGTAAACCGGTCACCCAACGCATTCCCGAAGGCGACGCACGCCTGCGTTTTGTATGCGATCACTGTCATACCATTCACTACCAGAACCCCAATATCGTCGCCGGCACCGTGCCGGTGTGGGGCGATCAAGTGTTGTTGTGTCGCCGCGCCATCGAGCCCCGCCTGGGTTACTGGACCCTGCCCGCCGGTTTCATGGAGAACGGCGAGACCGTGGAACAGGCCGCCATGCGCGAGACCATGGAAGAAGCCTGCGCCCATGTACGCAACCTGAGTCTCTATACGCTGATCGACGTGCCGCATATCAGCCAGGTGCACGTGTTCTACCGCGCCGAGCTGATTGACCTGAACTTCGCCGCTGGCCCCGAAAGCCTGGAAGTGCGACTGTTCGACGAGGCCGATATCCCTTGGTCCGAGCTGGCTTTCCGCACAGTCGGGCGTACCTTAGAATACTTCTTCGCCGACCGTCGCCTACGGTCGTTCCCGGTGCGCAACGAAGCTGTGCCGCCGCTGTCCCAGCCCGCCCAATAACAAACCGGCAGATCGTCGTCCAAGGGAAATCGTTTTAATGCGTTGGTTGCTTGCTTTGCTCTGCCTGTCGTTCGCCACGTTGTCCTCAGCCACCACCCTGGAAACCCTGGGCGGCAAAACGGTCGAGAAAATTCTGGTCCTCAAGTCCGCCCATCAGTTGCAGCTGATCAACGACGGCAAACCCCTCAAGACCTACCGTATCTCCCTGGGCAAAAACCCCAAGGGCACCAAGCTGATCGAGGGCGACCGTCGCACGCCGGAAGGCTTGTATTGGATCGACTGGCGCAAAACCAGCGACCGCTACAACCTGTCCATGCACATCTCCTACCCCAATATCAGCGATTCGGCCCGTGCCCGCCGCCAAGGCGTCAACCCCGGCAGCATGATCATGATCCACGGCACGCCCGACACCGCGGAGTACCCGGAGCAGTGGTTTCACACCCTGGACTGGACCGACGGCTGCATCGGCATGCGTAACGTCGACATGCGCGAAGTCTGGAACCTGGTCAAGGACGGCACCCTGGTCGAGATCCGCCCGTAACCTTCGCCCCTCGGTCAATTAACTAAAAAAAGTTTCCTGCCCTCGACAGCGCCTGCCGGTGAATACCAATTCACCCCGCAGGCTGCGCAGCTCTGCGCGCCTTAAAGACCTCTCTAATACCACTTGATACCAGACACCGTTAATGCGCCCTGAAACCAGGAGCCGAAGCGTTTTGGCAGCATTGACATGGTATTTAAGTGGTATTAGTTTCCGGCCAATACCGGGCGACAACACACTAATAACCGCATCGGAAACCTGACAGATGAACCCCATCCTGACGCTGCGTCCCGACGACAAGCAATCCACGCCGCTGTACCTGCAACTGGCCCGCAACCTGGAAGCGGCGATCCACGCCGGCCAATGGAAATCTGAACAGGCCCTGCCGTCGGAACGCGCCCTCAGCGAGCAGTTGAGCATCTCGCGCGTCACCGCCCGCAAGGCGCTGGAAGTCTTGTTTGCCCAAGGCCTGATCCGTCGCAGCCAAGGCTCCGGCACCTTTATCACGCCACGCCTGGAACAACCGCTGTCGCGCCTGTCGGGCTTCAGCGAGATGCTGCGACTCAAGGGGTTTGTGCCCAGCTCCCAGTGGCTGGAACGCGACATCAGCGCGCCGACCCACGAAGAGCTGATCCGCCTGGGCCTGTCGCCGACCGACAAAGTGGCGCGGCTCAAGCGCCTGCGCAAGGCGGACGACACGGTGATGGCCATCGAAATGACCACCATGCCCGCCGCCGTGCTGCCGCACCCGCAAGCCATCGGCCAGTCCCTCTACGAGTACCTCGAAGGCATCGGCAAACCCATCGTGCGCGCCCTGCAGCATATCCAGGCGATCAACGCCTCGGACGAGTTCGCCGCGCTGGTCGGCATCGCCCCCGGCACCGCCATGCTGCTGATGACCCGTGTCGGCTACACCGCCGACAACACCCCGATCGAAATCACCGACACCTACTGCCGCAACGACTACTACGACTTTGTCGCCGAGCTGCGTCGATAGGCCTTTGCCGCGTACCGCGGCCTTAGAGAACTGCCCATGTCCGAAGACAATATCCTCACACCCCATGGCTGGATTCGCGGCCGCCTGGTGCATGAACACGGCAAGGTGATCGCCATTGAAGGCGCACCTTGCGACCCGGCCGACAACGACCTGCCCTACCTGCTGCCGGGTTTTATCGACCTGCACGTCCACGGCGGTGGCGGCAAAGACATCATGGAAGGTGCCGACGCCTTCGAAACCATCACCCGCACCCACGTGCGCTTTGGCACCACGTCGCTGCTGGCCACCACCATGACCGCGCCGGTGGATGAAATCTCCAGCGTGCTCGGCCAGCTCGGCAGCTTCTGCGCGCAACGCCCGAGCGGCAGCGCCCGGGTCCTCGGCGTCCACCTGGAAGGGCCCTACATCAATCCGGGCAAACTCGGCGCGCAACCCAACTTCGCCCACACCGCATTGATGGAAGAAGTGGAAGCCTACCTGCGCCTGGCGCCGATCCGGGTGATCACCATCGCCCCGGAAATCGCCGGGCATGACCGCCTGATCCGCGCCCTCAGTACACGCGGCGTGCGTATGCAGATCGGCCACACCCTGGGCAGCTATGAAGAAGGCGTCGCCGCCCTCGCCGCCGGCGCCACCAGCTTCACGCATTTGTATAACGCCATGAGCCCGCTGCATCACCGCGAGCCCGGCATCGTCGGCGCGGCGCTGGCCCACGCGCAGTACGCGGAATTGATCCCGGATTTGCTCCACGTACACCCCGGCGCCATGCGCGTGGCCCTGCGCGCGATCCCGTGCCTGTACTGCGTCACCGATTCCACCGCCGCCGCCGGCATGCCCGACGGCGAATACAAGCTGGGCAGCCACACCGTGACCAAATGCCTGGGCGGCGTGCGCCTGGCCGACGGCACCCTGGCTGGCAGCACCCTGACCATGGATCAGGCACTGCGCAACCTGGTGAAGATCGGCCTGCCCATCAGCGAAGCCTCACAACGCCTGTCGCAATTTCCGGCGGACTACCTGGGCCTGGAACAACGCGGCCGCCTGCAACCCGGCAGCTTTGCCGACTGCGTGCGCCTGGACCGCTCCCTGCACCTCACCGACGTCATGGTCGAAGGAGAAACCATTGTCTTCAAAAATGCTTGAAGAGGCCCTCGCCTCCAGCGACGCGGTCGCGGCGCAGTTGCAACGCCTGGCCCCGCGCCTGCAAGACATCGCCGAGCGCCTGCGCCGTCAGCCGCCGCACGTGGCGATGACTGTCGCTCGCGGCAGTTCCGACCACGCCGCGAGCTACTTCGCCTACCTGGCCATGCAGCACGTGGGCATTCCGGTGGCGTCGTTGCCGATGTCGGTGGTGACCCTGCTGCACGCGCCGTTGAAGGTCAGCGGCCAGGTCGCATTCGGCTTCTCTCAGTCGGGCCAGAGCCCGGACCTGGTCGACAGCCTGCGCCTGCTGCGCCAACGCGGCGCCTTGAGCATCTCGCTGGTGAATGCCGAAGACTCGCCCCTGGAAGCCGCCTGCGAATTCCATGTGCCGCTGTGCGCCGGGCCGGAACTCAGTGTGGCCGCGACCAAGAGCTTTATCGCCACCCTCAGCGCCAGCGCGCTGTTGGTCGGCCACTGGAACCAGGAAACCGACCTGCTGCACGCCTGCCGTGCGTTGCCCGATGGCCTGCGCGAGGCGGCCAAACAGGATTGGACGAACGCCATCGACGCCCTGCGCGACTGCCAGCAGTTGATGGTCATCGGCCGTGGCGCCGGTTTTGCCATCGCCCAGGAAGCCGCGCTCAAGCTCAAGGAAACCTCGGCGATCCAGGCCGAAGCCTTCAGCAGCGCCGAGGTGCGTCATGGGCCGATGGCCTTGATCGACGACAACTACCCGCTGCTGATATTCGCCCCACGCGGTGCCGAGCAAGCCGGCCTGTTGAGCCTGGCCGCCGATATGCGCCAACGCGGCGCCCGCGTGTTGCTGGCCGCGCCGGACGATATCGCCGAACGCGACCTGCCGCTGAGCCGCGCCGAACACCCGAGCCTGGACCCGATCCTGGCCATCCAGAGTTTCTATGTCATGGCCGCCGGCCTGGCGCTCGCCCGTGGCATGAACCCGGACCAGCCGCGCCACCTGAGCAAAGTGACCCGCACCCACTGAGTGGCGTACCGCGATTTCCTGATGAGTACCGTGCCCATGTCCAACAACAATAATGCATTGACCCTCGGCGCCCCCCTCAGCGGGCCGGTGCTGGCCCTGGGCAACGTCCCCGACGAAGTATTCGCCAGCGGCGCCATGGGTGACGGCCTGGCCATCGATCCGCTGAACGATAGCCTGTACGCACCGTGCGACGGCGAGATCATCCATGTCGCGCGCACCGGGCATGCGCTGACGCTTCGCGCGCAGAACGGCGCCGAGCTGTTGATGCATGTGGGCATCGACACCGTGGCGTTGAACGGCGAAGGGTTCGCCCTGCTGGTGAAGAACGGTGCGCAGGTGAGCAAGGGCCAGGCGCTGATGCAGTTCGATCTGGACCGGATTGCGCGCCAGTGCAAAAGCCTGGTCAGCCTGATCATTCTCACCAACAGCGAGCGCTTCGAACTGACACCGCTGCCGCTGCGCTCAGTCAAACACGGTGAACCGCTGGCGCGCGTAGCGCTGCGTTCCGGCGCGGCGCTGCAAACCGCTGTGGATAACTCCGTCGCGCAAGCCAGCGCCAACGTGCGGATCACCCATCGCGGCGGCTTGCATGCACGTCCGGCGGCATTGATCCGCAAGACCGCACAAGCGTTCAGCAGCCAGACGCAGTTGCATTTCGCCGGCAAGTCGGCGGCGTGCGACAGCTTGATCGGCCTGATGGGGCTGGGCATCGGTGAGGGCGATGAGGTGTGTGTCACCTGTCGCGGCAAGGATTGTGCGGCGGCGTTGCAGGCGCTGGTCGCCGCGCTGTCTGTCGCCATCGGCGAAGAACCTCACACGCCGGTGGTGGCTGCTCCACGCCGCGCGAACACCGAGGTCGGTGTGTTGCAAGGTGTCTGTGCGGCACCGGGCCTGGTGTGCGGGCCGCTGTTCCGCCTGAGCACGATCGAGTTGCCGGCCGATACCGGCAACCACTGCGCCGACGAACAGTTGCAACGGCTGGACGCGGCCCTTGAGCAAGTGCGCGGCGAAATCCGCACCACCCTGGACCTCGCCCGCCAACGCCGAAATGCCGAAGAAGAAGACATCTTCGCCGCCCACCTCGCCTTGCTGGAAGACCCGGCCCTGCTGGACACCGCCACCCGCGCCATCGAGCACGGCAGCGCCGCGCCCCACGCCTGGCGCGATGCGATCCAGGCGCAATGCGCGGTGTTGCTGGGCCTGGGCAAGCCGTTGCTGGCCGAGCGTTCCAACGACCTGCGCGACCTGCAACAACGGGTGCTGCGCGTGCTGCTCGGCGAAGCGTGGCACGTCGAGTTGCCTGCCGGGGCGATTGTCAGCGCCCACGAGTTGACCCCGTCGGACCTGCTCCAACTGAGCGCGCAACACGCCGCCGGCCTTTGCATGGCCGAGGGCGGCGCCACCTCCCATGTCGCGATCCTGGCCCGCGGGAAAGGCTTGCCGTGCGTGGTGGCATTGGGCGCCGAAGTGCTCGATGTGCCCCAAGGCCAACGCGTGGTGCTCGACGCGGCCAACGGTCGCCTGGAGCTGGCACCGAGCGCGACGCGCCACGCCGAAGTCGAGCGGATTCGCGAAACACAGAACCTGCGTCGCCAGGAACAACAGACCCAGGCCCGACTGCCAGCGAACACCCGCGATGGCATGACCATCGAAGTCGCCGCCAATGTCGCCTCCAGCGCCGAGGCCCAGGTGGCGTTTGAAAACGGCGCCGACGGCATCGGCCTGCTGCGCACCGAGTTCCTCTTCGTCGACCGCCGCACCGCGCCGGATGAACAGGAACAGCGTCAGGCCTATCAAGCCGTGCTGGATGCAATGGGCGACAAGTCGGTGATCATCCGCACCATCGACGTGGGCGGCGACAAACAGCTCGACTACCTGCCGCTGCCGGTCGAGGCCAACCCGGTGCTGGGCCTGCGCGGCATTCGCCTGGCCCAGGTGCGCCCCGACGTGCTCGACCAGCAACTGCGCGCACTGCTGCAAGTCAGCCCGCTGGCGCGCTGCCGCATCCTGCTGCCGATGGTCAGCGAAGTCGACGAACTGCTGCAGATCCGCCAACGCCTGGATGAACTGTGCGTCGAGCTGCAACTGACCCAACGCCCGGAACTGGGGGTGATGATCGAAGTGCCCGCCGCCGCGCTGATGGCCGAACAACTGGCCAGGCATGCCGACTTCCTGTCCATCGGCACCAATGACCTGTCCCAGTACACCCTGGCCATGGACCGCGACCACGCCGGCCTCGCCGCGCGGGTCGATGCGCTGCACCCGGCGCTGCTGCGGCTGATCGCCCAGACCTGCACGGGCGCGGCCAAACACGGGCGTTGGGTCGGCGTGTGCGGCGCCTTGGCATCCGACCCGCTGGCGACGCCGGTGTTGGTCGGGCTGGGGGTCAGCGAGCTGTCGGTCAGCCCGCCGCAGATCGGCGAAATCAAGGACCGCGTCCGCCATCTGGACGCGGCGCAATGCCGGCAACTGAGCCTGGGCCTGCTCGACCTGAGCAGCGCCAAGGCGGTACGCCAAGCCTGTCAACACCACTGGCCGCTGAGCTGACAACAACAAGAAAAGGGAGACACGCCATGTACCAACACCTTATCGAAGGCCTGCAACGCCTGGGCCGTGCGCTGATGCTGCCGATCGCGATCCTGCCGATCGCCGGCCTGCTGCTGCGCCTGGGCGACACCGACCTGCTCAACATCGCGGTGATGCACGACGCCGGGCAGGCGATCTTCGCCAACCTTGCGCTGATCTTCGCCATCGGCATCGCCGTGGGCTTTGCCCGCGACAATAACGGCACGGCCGGTTTGGCCGGGGCCATCGGCTACCTGGTGATGATCTCGACGCTCAAGGTGATGGACTCGACCATCAACATGGGCATGCTCGCCGGGATCGCCAGCGGCCTGATGGCGGGCGGGCTGTATAACCGCTTCAAGGACATCAAGCTGCCGGAGTACCTGGCGTTCTTCGGCGGGCGGCGATTCGTGCCGATTGTCACCGGGTTCAGCGCGGTCGGCCTGGGCGTGATCTTTGGCCTGATCTGGCCGCCGATCCAGCACGGCATCAACAGCTTCGGCGTGTTGCTGATGGAAAGCGGCAGCCTGGGGGCCTTCGTGTTTGGCGTGTTCAACCGCCTGCTGATCGTCACCGGCCTGCACCATATCCTCAACAACATGGCGTGGTTCGTGTTCGGCAGCTTTACCGACCCGGTGACCGGCGCGGTGGTGACCGGCGACCTGACCCGCTACTTCGCCGGTGACCCGAAAGGTGGCCAGTTCATGACCGGTATGTTCCCGGTGATGCTGTTCGGCCTGCCCGCCGCGTGCCTGGCGATGTACCGCAACGCCCTGCCGGAACGACGCAAAGTGATGGGCGGGATTTTCCTGTCGATGGCGCTGACCTCGTTCCTGACCGGCGTGACCGAGCCGATCGAATTCGCCTTCATGTTCCTCGCGCCGTTCCTGTACCTGCTGCACGCGCTGCTGACCGGGCTGTCGATGGCGGTCACCAACCTGCTGGATATCCACCTCGGGTTTACTTTTTCCGGCGGCTTTATCGACATGGTGCTGGGTTGGGGCAAGTCCACCAACGGTTGGCTGGTCGTACCGGTCGGCCTGGCTTATGCGGCGATTTACTACAGCGTGTTCAGCTACTGCATCCGCCGCTTCAACCTGAAGACACCGGGCCGCGAAGATATCCCGGTAGCGCAGGCCGAAGCGATGAGCGATAACCAGCGCGCCACGGCTTACATCCACGCGCTGGGAGGGGCGGACAACCTGCTCAGCGTCGGGGCTTGCACCACGCGCCTGCGCCTGGACATGGTCGACCGCAACAAAGCGGTGGATGCACAGTTGAAAGCCCTCGGCGCGATGGCCGTGGTGCGGCCGGGCAACGGCGGCAGTTTGCAGGTGGTGGTCGGGCCGATGGCCGACAGCATTGCCGATGAGATTCGCCTGGCGATGCCAGCGTTTGTGGCCGGCGCGCCGGTGGATAAACCGGTCGCGGTCAATGTGCAGGAAGCCGAGCAATGGCTGAGCGCATTGGGCGGCCGGGGGAATGTGCGCCAGCTGGAAGCGGTAGCGATGACCCGGTTGCGGGTGGAGTTGGGGGATGATTCGGTGGTGTCCGAGGCTCAACTGACGGCACTTGGTTGCCAAGGCGTCAGCCAACTTGATAGCGGTGTTTGGCACCTGCTGATTGGTGACAAGGCCTCGGGTTTGAGTGAGGTATTGGAGCGACTGGTCAGCGGCCATGAGGTCGGCGCCAGGGTTTAAGAGAGGTAGTGGTTGTTCTGGCCTCATCGCGGGCAAGCCCCCTCCCACATTTGACCGAGTTCCAACGCTGGAATGCGGGTAAATGTGGGAGCGGGCTTGCCCGCGATGAGGCCCTTACAGCCAACAAAAAACCCACTGACCAAACTGGCCCAGCGGGTTTCTCGTTCACGCAATCAACGAATCAGAAATCCGCCAACCGCCACACCTCATACGCCGGTGTCTCATAGGGATGGCTCTGCTTCAACGCAGCCACAACAGCCACGATCAGCTCATCCGCCACCACCAGCTCAACCTTCCACTCTTCAACCACTTCAACCTGGCCGACTTGCCCGAGAAACGGCTGGCTGCCGTCCAACGCGCGGAATTGGCCCTGGCCCAGCACTTGCCAGGCGCAGCTGTCGTAGTCGCCGATGCGCCCGCCGCCGGCTGCGAAGACGGCGGCTTTCACCGCCTCCACATGACTGCCGGGCACGAAGAAGCTGAGCTTGTACACCGCCTTAGTTCACCCACACGCGCGCGTTGCGGAACATCCGCATCCACGCGCCGTCTTCGTTCCACTCTTCCGGGCGCCACGAGTTCTGCACGGCGCGGAATACACGCTCCGGGTGCGGCATCATGATGGTGACGCGACCGTCGCGGCTGGTAAGGCCGGTGATCCCGCGCGGCGAGCCGTTCGGGTTGGCCGGGTAGCTTTCGGTGACCTTGCCGTGGTTGTCGACGAAACGCATGGCGACGCAACCGGACACATCGGCTTCGAGCAAGGCTTCTTCGCTGGCGAACTCGGCATGGCCTTCACCGTGGGCGATGGCGATTGGCATACGCGAACCGGCCATGCCTTGCAGGAAGATCGAGTTGGACTCCTGCACCTGCACCATGGCGACACGGGCTTCGAACTGCTCGGAACGGTTACGCACGAAGTGCGGCCAGAACTCGCTGCCCGGGATCAGTTCGTGGAGGTTGGACATCATCTGGCAACCGTTGCACACACCCAGGGTGAAGCTGTCGTTGCGTTCGAAGAAGCCCTGGAACGCGTCGCGGGCACGGCTGTTGAACAGGGCCGACTTGGCCCAGCCTTCACCGGCACCCAGCACGTCGCCGTAGGAGAAACCGCCGCAGGCCACCAGGCCTTTGAACTCGTTGAGGTCGACGCGACCGGCGAGGATGTCGCTCATGTGTACATCGATCGCATTGAAGCCGGCGCGGTCGAACGCGGCCGCCATTTCCACCTGGCCGTTGACGCCCTGCTCGCGCAGTACGGCAACCTGTGGGCGAATGCCTTTCTTGATGTACGGCGCGGCGATGTCCTGGTTGACGTCGAAGCTGAGCTTGGTGCTCAGGCCCGGGTTGTCTTCTTCCAGGATCACGTCGAATTCCTGCTCGGCGCAGTCGGCGTTATCGCGCAGGCGCTGGATCTGGTAGCTGGTCTCGGCCCACTGGCGTTGCAGCAGACGGCGCTGGCCTTCGAACACGGTGTCGCCGTTGAAGACGATGTCGATCTGACCGTTGTTGATCGGCTGGCCGATCACGGCCACGCAATCGCCCAGGCCGGCGGCGCTGAACTGTGCCAATACGTTTGGCGTCGCGTCCTGGCGCACCTGGATCACCGCACCCAGCTCTTCGTTGAACAGGATGCCGTTGAGTTCAGAGGCGTCCTCGGCAACGCTGTCGAGCACCAGGTTCAAGCCGCAGTGACCGGCGAAGGCCATCTCGACCACGCTGGTCAACAGACCACCGTCGGAACGGTCGTGGTAGGCCAGCAGGTGGCCGTCGGCGTTGAGGCCCTGGATCACGGCGAAGAAGGCTTTCAGGTCTTCGGCGTCATCGACGTCCGGCGCGTGTTTGCCGAGCTTGCCATGGGTTTGCGCGAGGATCGAGGCGCCCATGCGGTTCTGGCCACGGCCCAGGTCGATCAGGATCAGATCGGTGGTGCCCTTGTCCATGCGCAGTTGCGGGGTCAGGGTCTGGCGGATGTCGGTGACCGGCGCGAAACCGGTGACGATCAACGACAGCGGCGAGGTGACGCTCTTGTCCACGCCTTCGTCGTTCCAGCGGGTGGCCATGGACATGGAGTCCTTGCCCACCGGAATGGTGATCCCCAGTTCCGGGCACAGCTCCATGCCGACAGCCTTGACGGTGTCGTACAGGCGCGCGTCTTCGCCGGGGTGACCGGCAGCAGACATCCAGTTGGCCGACAACTTGATGTCGGACAGCTTGCCGATACGGGACGCGGCGATGTTGGTGAGGGTTTCACCAATGGCCATGCGGCCCGACGCCGGAGCGTCCAACAGGGCCAGCGGCGTGCGTTCGCCCATGGCCATGGCTTCACCGGTGTAGACGTCGAAGCTGGTGGCAGTGACGGCAACGTCGGCCACCGGCACTTGCCATGGGCCGACCATTTGGTCACGGGCCACCAGGCCGGTGATGGTGCGGTCGCCGATGGTGATCAGGAAACTTTTGCTCGCGACCGCCGGGTGGTGCAGCACGCGTTCGATGCTGTCAGCCAATTCCAGTGTGCTTGGGTCGAAGTCATCGCCCAGCTCGGTTTCACGTACTGCCGAACGGTGCATGCGCGGGGCTTTGCCCAGCAGCACTTCGAGCGGCATGTCCACCGGGCTGTTGCCGAAGTGGCTGTCGGTGACCGTCAGTTGCGGCTCGGCAGTGGCTTCGCCGACCACGGCAAACGGGCAACGCTCGCGTTCGCAGATGGCCTGGAAGCGCGCGAAGTCTTCAGGACCGACGGCCAGGACGTAGCGTTCCTGGGACTCGTTGCTCCAGATTTCGTGCGGGGCCATGCCCGGCTCGTCGTTTGGAATGTTGCGCAGTTCGAAACGGCCGCCACGCTCGCCATCGTTGACCAGTTCCGGGAAGGCGTTGGACAAACCGCCGGCGCCGACGTCGTGGATGAAGCTGATCGGGTTCTTGTCACCCAACTGCCAGCAACGGTCGATGACTTCCTGGCAGCGACGCTCCATCTCTGGGTTTTCGCGCTGTACCGAAGCGAAGTCCAGGTCCGCCGAGCTGGTGCCGGTGGCCATGGAGGAAGCCGCGCCGCCGCCCAGGCCGATCAGCATCGCCGGGCCGCCGAGCACGATCAGCTTGGAGCCGACGAGGATCTCGCCTTTCTTGACGTGTTCTTCACGGATGTTGCCCATGCCGCCGGCCAACATGATCGGCTTGTGGTAACCGCGCACTTCGTCGCCACGCGGGGTGGTGATGGACTGTTCGAAGGTACGGAAATAACCGGTCAGCGCCGGACGGCCGAATTCGTTGTTGAACGCGGCGCCGCCCAGCGGGCCTTCGATCATGATGTCCAGGGCGGTGACGATGCGCTCCGGCTTGCCGTAGGGCACTTCCCACGGCTGTTCGAAGCCCGGGATCTGCAGGTTGGACACGGTAAAACCGGTCAGCCCGGCCTTGGGCTTGGCGCCACGGCCGGTGGCACCTTCGTCGCGGATCTCGCCGCCGGAACCAGTGGCTGCGCCCGGGAACGGGGCAATCGCGGTCGGGTGGTTGTGGGTCTCGACTTTCATCAGGATGTGTACCGGTTCCTGCACCGCGCCGTACTGGCGGGTTTCAGGGGCCGGGAAGAAACGGCCGGCGACGCTGCCGACGATGACCGAAGCGTTGTCCTTATAAGCCGACAGAACGCCTTCGCTGTGCATCACGTAGGTGTTCTTGATCATGCCGAACAGGCTTTTTTCCTGGCTTTCGCCGTCGATGTCCCAACTGGCGTTGAAGATCTTGTGACGGCAGTGCTCGGAGTTGGCCTGGGCGAACATCATCAGTTCGATGTCGTGCGGGTTGCGCTTCAAGCCGTTGAAGGCGTTGACCAGATAATCGATCTCGTCTTCGGCCAGGGCCAGGCCCAGCTCGGTGTTGGCCTTCGCGAGGGCGGCACGGCCACCGCCGAGCACGTCAATCGCGGTCAGCGGCTTGGGCTCGGCGTGGCTGAACAGAGCACCGGCCTGTTCCAGCTGGCTGACGATGATCTGGGTCATGCGGTCGTGCAGGCTGCCGGCGATCAGCTCGGCTTCGGCCTCGCTGAACTGGCCCGCGACATAGAAGGCAATACCGCGTTCCAGGCGCTGGATTTTTTCCAGGCCGCAGTTGCGGGCGATATCGCTGGCCTTGCTCGACCAGGGCGAGATGGTGCCGAACCGCGGCAGAACCAGGAACAAGCGGCCAGTCGGCTCTTGAACGGGAACGCTTGGGCCGTACTTCAGAAGGCGTGCCAGCACTTGCTGTTCGTCGGCGGTCAAGACGCCGGTCACGTCGGCGAAATGAGCAAATTCAGCATACAGGCCTGTAACAGCTGGAACCTTCTGGCTCAGTTGCTCAAGGAGTTTGCTGTGGCGAAAGGCAGAAAGGGCAGGAGCGCCGCGCAGGATCAACATCTTCGGGACAGCCTCGGGAAGGGGTGTGCTTTGAGGCCGTGCATTCTAACGTAAACCGTCGTCAACGGCACCCGAAACACTAACGCTGGCCGCTGCCGAACGTCAGTTGGCTGGGTTTGCACGGTGCCGGGGCGTTATCCGGGGCGGCGGGCACAGTTATTTTAACCGTCACAATCGCTCTCCAAGCCACGTTTCTGCGGGCTGCAGCACAGTTTCAAGGCGGCTAGCAGACAAGTCCCCCGCTGTCGAGATATGGCGCCGTGGGCCGTTTGCGTATACTGCGCAGATGTTCTCCCCAACTGCTTTGCGCCCGCGATGCGCCAAATGGCTCATCGCCACCGGACTCTTCCTGATGCTCAGCGCCTGTGTTGATAAACCCAGCACGCTCGAGCGAATCAAGGAGGATGGCGTATTGCGGGTGATTACCCGGAACAGCCCGGCCACGTATTTCCAGGACCGCAACGGTGAAACCGGTTTCGAATACGAACTGGTCAAGCGCTTTGCCGACGACCTGGGGGTGAAGCTGGAAATCGAGACCGCCGACAACCTCGACGACCTGTTCGGCCAGTTGGGCAAACCCAACGGCCCGGTCCTCGCCGCCGCCGGCTTGGTCAGCAGCGAGCGACGCAAGCAGCAGGTGCGCTTTTCCCACCCGTACCTGGAAGTCACCCCGCAGATCATCTACCGCAACGGCCAGTCGCGCCCCACCAACGCGGCAGACCTGGCGGGCAAGAAGATCATCGTGCTCAAGGGCAGTACCCACGCCGAACAACTGGCCGAGCTTAAAAAGCAGAACCCTGCGATCGAATACGAAGAATCCGACGCCGTTGAAGTGGTCGACCTGCTGCGCATGGTCGACGAGGGCCAGATCGACCTGACCCTGGTGGACTCCAACGAAGTGGCGATGAACCAGGTGTACTTTCCCAACGTGCGCGTGGCGTTCGACCTCGGCGATGCCAGCAACCAAAGCTGGGCCGTGGCCGCCGGCGAAGACAACAGCCTGCTCAACGAGGTCAACAGCTACCTGGACAAGGTCGGCAAGAACGGCACCTTGCAGCGCCTGAAAGATCGCTATTACGGGCACGTCGATGTACTCGGCTACATGGGCGCCTACACCTTCGCCCAGCACTTGCAGCAGCGCCTGCCCAAGTACGAGAAACACTTCAAGACCTTCGCCAAGGAAGAAAAGGTCGACTGGCGCCTGTTGGCCGCCATCGGCTATCAGGAATCACTCTGGCAACCGGCGGTCACCTCCAAGACCGGCGTGCGCGGCCTGATGATGCTGACCCAGAACACCGCCCAGGCGATGGGCGTGTCCAACCGCCTGGACGCCAAGCAAAGCATCATGGGCGGCGCCAAGTACCTGGCGAAGATCAAGGACGAGCTGGACGACGATATCGCCGAGCCGGACCGCACCTGGTTTGCCCTGGCCGCCTACAACGTGGGCACCGGGCATCTGGACGACGCACGCAAGCTGGCGCAGAAGGACGGCCTGAACCCGAACAAGTGGCTGGACGTGAAGAAAATGCTGCCGCGCCTGTCGCAGAAGCAGTGGTACAGCAAGACCCGCTACGGCTATGCACGGGGCGGCGAGCCGGTACACTTCGTGGCGAACATCCGGCGCTACTACGACATCCTCACCTGGGTGACCCAGCCACAACTGGAAGGCAACCAGGTAGTCGAAGGCAACCTGCATGTGCCAGGGGTCAACAAGACCAAGCCGCCGGAAGAGAACCCGCAGCTGTAAACCCGAAGCCCCCAAACACCACCGCCCAATGTGGGAGGGGGCTTGCCCCCGATAGCGGTGTGACAGTCAGCTTGTTTATAACTGACCCACCGCCATCGGGGGCAAGCCCCCTCCCACATTTGAATAGCTACTGGCCTTGGAGGCCGGTGAGCAGATGTACCGCGCCACCCGCCAGCACCATCACTCCCGACACTCCCGCCGCCCTTAACGCCGCCGCATCCACCCGCGCCGCATCCCGCAGTTGCACACGCACCCGCGTCAGCGCCACGCGTTGTTGCGACTGGAGGTTATCCGCGCCACCGAGGGCATTCAGCACATCGGCGGACAACAGGTTCTCCGCCGCCGGCACAGGCGCCGCGACGGTCTCGGCGATCAAGTCCGGGGTCAGGGCTTTCCAGAACGCCCGCTGCAATTTCTCGAACATGCTCAGTGCTCCACGACAGGTGAGGTTTCAACGGTGGCCGTGTGGTACAGGCGCAAGGCCTCGCGCACCTGCGCGGCTTCTTCAAGGCCGAGCACCTGATGGGCGATGATCTGGCAATCCGCCAGGTCCAGCTCGCGCACGGTGGCCTTGATGGTCGGGATCAGCGGTACGCTGACCGACAGCTCGTCCACCCCCAGCCCGATCAACACCGGCACCGCCGACGCTTCAGACGCCAGCGCCCCGCACACGCCAACCCACTTGCCGTGGGCATGGGCGGCCTTGACGGTGGTGGCGATCAGACGCAGCACCGCCGGGTGAAAGCTGTCGGCCTGGCTGGCCAGGCGCGGGTGATCGCGGTCCATCGCCAGGGTGTATTGGGTCAGGTCATTGGTGCCGATGGAGAAAAAGTCCACATGGGGCGCGAACACGTCCGCCATCAAGGCCGCGGACGGCACTTCGATCATGATGCCCAGCTTCGGCAGCTCGGCGAGCCCCAGCGCCAACGCTTCCTCTTCAAGCATCGTGCGCGCCAGGCGCAGCTCCGAGAGCAGGCTGACCATCGGCAGCATGATGTGCAGCCGCGTCAACCCAGCACTCGCGAGGATCGCGCGGAACTGTTCGCGCAACAACTCGGGGCGCTCCAGGCACAAACGAATACCGCGCAAGCCCAGGAACGGGTTGGTCTCGGCATCCATCGGCACATAGGCCAACGGCTTATCGCCGCCGACATCCAACGTGCGTACCACCAGGTTGCGCTCCGGGCCCAGGGCGCGGGCGATGGCGTTGTAGGTGCCGGCTTGCTCCTCGGGGCTCGGTGCGCGATGGCGGTCCAGGTACAGAAACTCTGATCGCAGCAGCCCCACGCCTTCGCCGCCCAGGCTCAGGGATTGCTCGACCTCCTGAAGCGACGCGACGTTGGCCGTGACTTCGACGTGATGACCATCGCGGGTGATGGCCGCCAGGCGTGCCTGCGCGACGTCGCGTTGGCGCCGCGCTATTTGCTCCCGGTGGGTGGCCTGCAATTGCTCGATCTCGGCCAGGTCCGGGTCCAGGTGCAACTCGCCCTTGTCGGCGTCCAGCAACACCTGCCGACCGTCGGCCAACGCCAGTACCTGCGGCGGCACCCCGCAAATCGCCGGCAGCCCCAGCGCCCGGGCGAGGATCGCGACGTGGCTGGTCGCCCCGCCGCCGACGGTGACGAACCCGAGCACCTTGTGCGTGTCGAGGCTGGCGGTCTGCGACGGCGTCAGTTGCTCGGCGATCAGGATCGCGCGCTCGGGCAGTTCCCAGGCGCGGTCGTGAATGCCGAGGATCAGTTTCAGCACGCGCTGGCCGACGTCGGCCAGGTCCGCCGCACGTTCGGCGAGCAGGGCATTGCCCAGGCCCTGGAACAGTTGGGCGGTGGCGAGCGTGGCGCTGTTCCAGGCAAAGGCGGCGCTTTTGCCGACGACCAGCAGGTCGTGGGCTTGCTCCAGCAGGGTCGGGTCTTCGAGCAGTTCCTGATGGGCGCGGAAGATCTGCGCCTGGGCACTGCCGACCGCCTTGGCCTGCAAGCTCTGCAAGGCCTCGGTAGCGGCGTGCAGGCCACGGTCCAACGCCGCGCGTTCGAGTGCTTCGCCGCCGCCCGTTTCGGGAATGCTCAGCGCCGGCTCTGCCACCTGGACCACCTGGCCAAACGCCGAACCCGGCGACGCACACACGCCCCGCAGCACGTTCGCGGACACCAGCGACACACGCGGTTCGACGCCCTCGACCGGCGCCGCGACGCTCTCGCCGCACCCCTCGGCCAACAGCGCCACCAACGCCTTGATCGCCGCGGCGGCCTCCTCTCCCGCCGCGCTCACCTGCAAGGTGTCGCCCTGCACGGTTTGCAGTGCCATGATCGCCACCAGCGACTTGGCGTTGGCGCTCTGGGTTTGCTTGTGCAGGTAAATACTGGCGTCGAACCCCTTCGCCGCCTGGGCAAACACCGCCGCCGGGCGCGCGTGCAAACCGTTGGCATTGGGCAACGTCAACGGTTTGGAGAACAGTGCGTCGCCCTCCTCTTCGTCCTCGGTTTCAGCCGTCTCGCCTGGCGACAGGCGCACCAGCGGCTGGCCCAGCGTGACCGGGCCGCTGTCCGACGCCAGCAGCGCAAACGGCTCGCCGCTGACCACCAGCATCAAGGTCAACAGGCTCCGGGCATTGAGCGCTACGTAGTCGGCGTCGAACTCGATCAACGGCTGCCCGGCCTCCACCCGCTGGCCTTCCCCGACCAAACGGCTGAACCCCTTGCCCGCCAGGTTCACGGTGTCCAGGCCGATATGCAGCAGCACCTGGACGCCATTGTCAGCCGTGATGCTCACCGCATGGCCAGTGTCCTGGATATTGCTGATCACCCCGGCCAACGGTGCGCAGAGGGTCTGCGAGGTCGGGTCGATGCACAGGCCGTCGCCGATCAGGCGGCTGGAGAACACCGGGTCGGGGACCTTGTCCAGTGCCAGCAGCACGCCCGACAAGGGCGCAAGCAATTCCAGGGGTTGAGTTGCGGTCATGACTTCACCTGCTGTTTTGTTCTGTAAAAATCATTGGGTGGATACAAATCCCGAGGTGACAAAGATCAAATGTGGGAAGGGCTTGCCCCCTCCCCCATTTAAGCCTGTCTACATCCGAAGATTCACTTCCACCAGTACTCGACTTGCACACCGATATTCGAGCCATGCCGCGCGGTGCCGTAGGCGCCGGTGTCAGACAACGCCGACCCAGCCGCCAGCTCATTCGCCGCGCGTTTGGCCGCTGCGTTCCAGCTCGCATAGGTGTAGTACAGACGCACTTCCGGGCGCGCCCAGAAATCCGGGCCTTTGGGCGACCAGGTCGGGGCAAAGGTGAATTTGCTCAGTTTGCGCGTACCGCCGGTGGCGTCGACCTGATCATGACCAAGCTCGGTGACCAGTTTGAACTGTTCACTGACGGCATAGGCCGGACGCACACCGATGGACATCCAGGTCTGATCCTGGCTGCCGGGGCGAATGTCTTTCTGGTACACGGCCTCGATCTGCCCACCGAAACGCGGGGTGAGCTGCCAGTCGAAAAACTCCACGGCGCGGTAGCTTTTGCTGCTGTTATCCAGGGCCGTATTGCCGGTGTAGCCAAGGCCGGTACCGGGACCTTCGCCATACTGCAGGGCGAACTTGTTCTTGCCGCCGAGGAAAGGTTTTTGCACATGTTGCGCGGTCAGCGCCCAACCGCTGTTGGCATCACGCCCACCGGCTTTTTCGATGTAGCTCAAGCCCAGTTCCAGCTCGCCGCCGGGGTTGGTCTTGAAGCCGGCCACGTTGAAGTCGTGACGCGTGGCGTATTCCTTCTGGTACAGGTTGTCCTTGCGCGAAAGCGCGTAGCTGTATTTCAGGTCGCCAATCAGCACATCCTCGATGCCGCCGCCCGTGGCGCTCTGGTTCCAGTAGTAGAAATCGGAGATATGGATGTCGTTACGCTTGTAGTAACGCCGCCCCGCCCACAGCGAGCCGCCGTTGAGGCTGGGCAGGTTGGACCACTGTGCATACATCTGCGGCATGCGCGCCGAGCCGTTGTCTTCGCCCTGGAATTTAAGCGCGCGGTCGTACTTGTTGTAGAGCGAAGCCATGGCGTCGACGCTGAGCACGGAGCCGTCGTCGAGGGTCAGCAGGTCCTGGCGCAGTTCCAGTTCGGCGTACTGTTCGCATTCGTTGCCCAACCGGTACTTGGATTGCGCGCCCGGCAGTTGGAAACATTGCTGCTTGCCACTGCCGGTCGACGTCCCCGCGCCGCTACGCAAGTAACCGGCAAACTCCAGGGCCTGAGCGCCGAACGGCAGGCTCAGACACGATGCAACGAGGCCCAGCTTTATTGTTGTTTTCATGAAGTACTCCGATATTTTTATTATGTTTGTGTGAAGCGCCCGGTGCTCCCACACCGGGAATTGACCTTCTGCTTCGCGTCGCGCGGGGCAGTTGCAACGACGTTCCAGCCGTCAGTCCTTGAGGTGCAGCACAAAGGATTCGTAAGGCCGCAACAGCAGCGGGCCCGTGCTGACCTGGCAATCGGGGTAGTTGCTGATCAGCAGGCGTTGTCGGGTAGCGGCGTTGAGGACGTGATCGGGCAGCTGGATTTCGCAGGGTTTGCCGTAGAAGTTGTTCAGCACCAGCAGGCGCTCGCCATGGCCTTCGCGCAGGTAGGCCCAGACCTGGAGGTGGCCCAGCAACAGTTCGCGGTAAACGCCGTCTTGAATCAGCGGTTCCTGGCGACGCAAGGCGATCAGGCTGCGGTAGTGATGCAGCACCGAATCCGGGTCATCCCGTTGGCTGTCGACGTTGATCTGCGCCGCGTTGGCCGGGATGCCGATCCACGGTTCGCCGCTGCTGAAACCGGCATGCTGGCGGGCACTCCACTGCATCGGCGTGCGCCCGTTGTCCCGCGACTTCTGCATGATCGCCGCCATGCTCGACGCCTCGGACTCACCGGCATCGCGCTTGAGGCGGTAGATGTTGAGGGTTTCGACATCGCGGTACTGCTCGATCGTGTCGAAGCCCGGATTGGTCATGCCCAACTCCTCGCCCTGGTACACATACGGCGTGCCCTGCAGGAAGTGCAGCGCCGTGGCGAGCATCTTGGCCGAGACCACACGATGCTCACCGTCATCCCCAAAGCGCGAGACCACCCGTGGCTGGTCGTGGTTACACCAGAACAGCGCGTTCCAACCGCCGCCGGCCTGCATGCCCAGTTGCCAGTCGGAAAAGATCTGCTTGAGCTGCAGGAAATCGAAGTCGGCCTTCACCCACTTCTGCAGGTTCGGGTAGTCGACTTTCAGGTGGTGGAAGTTGAAGGTCATCGACAGTTCTTTGGACTCCGGCCGCGAGTAGCGGATGCAGTGTTCCAGGCTGGTGGATGACATCTCGCCGACGTTGATCAGGTCATGGCCTGCGAAGACTTCGCGGTGCATTTCCTGCAGGTACGCGTGTACGTTCGGACCGTCGGTGTAGAAACGCCGACCGTCGCTGGCGTCCTCGGGGAAGTCGGCGGGCTTGGAGATCAGGTTGATCACATCCAGGCGGAAACCGCCGACGCCTTTGTCGCGCCAGAAACGCATCAGCTTGAACACCTCGGCGCGCACCTTGGGGTTGTCCCAATTCAGGTCGGCCTGGGTGTGATCGAACAGGTGCAGGAAGTACTGGCCGGTTTGCGCTTCGTATTCCCAGGCCGAGCCGCCGAATTTGGATTCCCAGTTGTTCGGCTGGTCGCGCCAGATGTAAAAGTCACGGTACGGGTTGTCGAGGCTGCTGCGCGCCTGCTGGAACCACTCGTGCTCGATGGAGGTGTGGTTGACCACGATGTCGAGCATCAACTTGATGCCGCGCTTGGCCGCTTCACTGATCAGTTGGTCGCAATCGGCCATGGTCCCGTAGCTCGGGTCGATGGCGTAGTAGTCGCTGATGTCGTAGCCGTTGTCGCGCTGCGGCGAGCGCAGGAACGGGGTGATCCACAGGCAGTCGACGCCCAGCCATTGCAGGTAGTCGAGTTTGTCCACGATACCCAGCAGGTCACCGGTGGCGTTACCCGCGTGGCTGTGAAAGCTTTTGGGGTAGATCTGGTAGATCACCGAGTGTTGCCAGTTTTGCATGGTGGGTTCCTTCAGTAAAATTGTGTACCCGCCGCTCGGGCCTCATCGGGAGCAAGCCCCCTCCCACAGGGGGAACGCATTCAACTGTGGGAGCGGGCTTGCTCGCGAACGCGGTAATTCAGGCAACGCGATACCCAGGCCGCACGATCTTCATGCTCAATGCACAGGTCAGAACAAACGGCACGACCATCGCGATGACCATCCCGATCACAAACATCGGGATGGCATGCGGCACGATCGAGATAAACCCGGGCAAGCCGCCGACCCCGATGGCCGAGGCCTGCACCTTGTTCAGCGACAGGAAAATGCTGCCCAGTGCCGAGCCCAGCAACGCGGCATAAAACGGGAACTTGAAGCGCAGGTTCACGCCGAACATCGCCGGTTCAGTGATACCGAAATACGCGGAGACAGCGGAAGTCGAGGCCATGCTTTTGTCCCGCGCATTGCGCGCCACGTAGAACACCGCCAGCGCGGCGCTGCCCTGGGCCAGGTTGGACATGACGATCATCGGCCAGATAAACGTGCCGCCCTGGGTGGAGATCAGTTGCAGGTCCACCGCCAGGAACATGTGGTGCATGCCGGTGATCACCAGCGGCGCATACAACAGGCCGAAAATCGCTCCGCCGAGCATCGGCGCCAGGTCAAACAGGGTGACCACGCCCTGGGTGATCAGGATGCCGAGGTGACGGGTCACCGGGCCGATGATCGCCAGCGCGAGCACGCCGGTGACGACGATGGTGGTGATCGGCACGATCAACAGTTGGATGGCATTCGGCACTCGCGCGCGCAGCCATTTCTCGATGACGCTCATCACATACGCCGCCATCAGGATAGGCAGGATCTGCCCCTGGTAGCCGACTTTCTCGATCTTGAACCATCCGAAAATATCGAAGTACGGCAGGCTCTGGCCATCGAGGCCGGCCACCGCCTTGCCGTAGTTCCACGCGTTGAGCAGGTCCGGGTGGACCAGCATCAGGCCAAGCACGATGCCGAGGATTTCACTGCCGCCAAAACGCTTGGCCGCCGACCAGCCCACCAGCGCCGGCAGGAACACGAACGAGGTGTTGGCCATCAGGTTGATCAGGCTCCACAGGCCATCCAGGTTCGGGTAGGCCTCCAGCAGCGTCTTGCCCTCGATGAACATGCCCTTGGCGCCCATCAGGTTGTTCACGCCCATCAACAGGCCGGCGATGATCAACGCGGGCAGGATCGGCATGAACACATCGGAGAACACCCGCACCAGACGCTGTATGGCGTTGGTCTTGTCGGCGCCCTTCTTCTTGACGTCGGCGATGGTGGCGGCGGCGAGGCCGGTCTGTTCGCGCAGGGCGGCGTAGACCTTTTCCACTTCGCCAGGGCCGATCACCACCTGGAACAGGCCACCGGTAAAGAACGAGCCCTTGACCAGGTCGACTTGGTTCAACGCGCTGCCGTTGACCAGGCTCGGGTCCTTGAGCGCCAGGCGCAGGCGGGTCACGCAATGGGCGGCTTGCTCAAGATTGTCGCGGCCCCCGAGGTGCTCGAGAATTTCGCGGGCGATGTTCGAATAGTCGTGGCTCATGCTTGGTTTCCACTTTGATTTTTTTATTTGGGGGGGCAGTCATTGGCAGCACGCCGAAGGCAAAAGTACTCGTACAGACGAGTTAAAGCAACAACTCGTCTGTACGAGTTACATATTGTCTATTTTTTCTGGATCAGGCCCCGCCACAGCCCACAGATTTCCATGGGCCCAATGGACAAACCCCAGCCGTGCCACTAAGGTTCCTGCCTTGAACGCAAACGCGGCACAGAGCCATCCCCATGAGCAAATACAACCAGATCTATACCGATCTGCTTGCCAACATCACCACCGAACGCCTGCAACGCGGCACCCGTCTTCCCTCTGAAACCGAACTGATGGATGCCTACCAGGCCAGTCGTGGCACCGTGCGGCGGGCCATCGAGCAGCTGCAGGAGCGTGGGTTTGCGCAGAAAATCCATGGCAAAGGCACGTTTGTGTTATCGCCCAACCCCATCGAGTTCCAACTGGGCGGCATCGTCAGCTTCCACGAAACCCACGCCGACCTGGGCGATGACGTCCACACCGACGTCGTCGAATTCACCCAGTTCCCGCTGGAAGGTTCGCTGCTGCAGCATATCGAGGCCGAACCCGGCACCCTGATCACCCGTATCAAACGGGTGCGGCGCATCGGCGGCAAACGGGTGATCCTCGACATCAACCACTTCGTCGCCGACCTGATCCCCGGCCTGGACCGCACCATCGCCGAGCAGTCGATCTACGCCTTCATCGAACAGACGTTGCAGCTGCACATCAGCTACGCCCAACGCACCATCGAAGCCCTGCCCCGCGGCAAAGACGACCAGGCACACCTCGACCTCGAGGGGCAAAGCCATGTGATCGTGGTAAGCAACCAGACGTTTCTGCAGGACGGGCGGCAGTTCGAGTACACCGAGTCGCGGCATACGTTGGATAAGTTCTACTTTTCGGATATTGCGCGGCGCTAAGGCCGAGCGAAGCTCAAACGTGGCCGCGGGCCGCTATCGCGAGCAAGCCCGCTCCCACACTTTTGCTGCGGCGTTTGATTTATCGTGTTTCAGATGCGCAGAACCCCGGCACATGGCCGGGGTTCTGTTATTCAGCATCCACCTGCTAGGGCAGGATCATTCCCACTCAATCGTCGCCGGCGGCTTGCTCGACACGTCATACGTCACGCGCGAGATGCCTTCGATTTCATTGATGATACGGCCGCTGACGGTTTCCAGCAGTTCGTAAGGCAGGTGTGCCCAACGGGCGGTCATGAAGTCGATGGTTTCCACCGCACGCAGGGCCACGACCCAGGCGTAACGACGGCCGTCACCGACCACGCCCACCGATTTCACCGGCTGGAACACTACGAACGCCTGGCTGACTTTGTGATACCAGTCGGCCTTGCGCAGTTCTTCGATGAAGATGTGGTCGGCGCGACGCAGCAGGTCGGCGTATTCCTTCTTCACTTCACCGAGGATCCGCACGCCCAGGCCCGGGCCCGGGAATGGGTGGCGGTAGACCATGTCGTAGGGCAGGCCCAGTTCCAGGCCGAGACGGCGGACTTCGTCCTTGAACAGCTCACGCAGCGGTTCGACCAGCTTGAGGTTCATTTCCTCGGGCAGGCCACCCACGTTGTGGTGGGACTTGATCACGTGGGCCTTGCCGCTCTTGGCGCCGGCCGACTCGATCACGTCGGGGTAGATGGTGCCCTGGGCGAGGTACTTGATGTTGTCCAGTTTGTTGGACTGGGCATCGAATACGTCGATGAAGGTGCGGCCGATGATCTTGCGCTTCTTCTCCGGGTCGGACTCGCCGGCCAGGTTGTTCAGGAACTGATCTTCAGCGTTGGCGCGGATCACCTTGACGCCCATGTTCTCGGCGAACATGGCCATCACTTGCTCGCCTTCGTGCAGGCGCAGCAGGCCGTTGTCGACGAATACGCAGGTCAGTTGATCACCGATGGCCTTGTGCAGCAGCGCGGCAACCACGGAGGAGTCAACGCCGCCGGACAGGCCGAGCAGGACGTTGTCGGTGCCGACCTGGGCACGCACGTGGGCGATGGCGTCTTCAGCGATTTTCGACGGGGTCCACAGGGCTTCACACTCGCAGATGTCGAGGATGAAGCGCGACAGGATGCGCCCGCCTTGCTTGGTGTGGGTCACTTCCGGGTGGAACTGCACGCCGTAGTAACCACGCTCGTCGTTGAACATGCCGGCGATCGGGCAGCTCGGGGTGCTGGCCAGGATGTGGAAGTCTTGCGGCATCTTGGTGACTTTGTCACCGTGGCTCATCCACACGTCGAGGCCGAACAGGCCGTCGGCGTCGACGTGGTCTTCGATGCCGTCCAACAGGCGGCTCTTGCCGACCACGTCGACACGGGCATAACCGAATTCACGCAGCTCGGAACCTTCAACCTTGCCGCCCAACTGCTCGGCCATGGTCTGCATGCCGTAGCAGATACCGAACACGGGCACGCCCAGGTCGAATACGGCTTGCGGGCAGCGCGGGCTGTTGGCTTCGTGTACCGACTCGGGGCCGCCGGCGAGGATGACGCCTTTCGGTGCGAATTCGCGGATCGCTGCGTCGTCCATGTCGAACGGATGCAGTTCGCAGTACACGCCGATTTCACGCACGCGACGGGCGATCAGTTGGGTGTACTGGGAACCGAAATCGAGGATCAGGATACGGTGGGCGTGAATGTCGAGGGCCATGAGATCAGTCTCGTCTAATGAATCAGAAACAACTCGGGGCTGAATAAGACAGCCCCGGTTACTTAACTTTATGCTGGAAGCCTCAACCTACGCGGTAGTTTGGCGCTTCCTTGGTGATCTGCACGTCATGGACGTGGGATTCGGCCATACCGGCGCCGGTGATCCGCACGAACTCTGGCTTGGTACGCATTTCGTCGATGTTGGCGCTACCGGTGTAGCCCATCGAGGAACGCAGGCCGCCCATCAGTTGATGGATGATCGCGCTCAGGGTGCCTTTGTACGGCACACGGCCTTCGATGCCTTCCGGAACGAGTTTCTCGGCGCCTGCCGAAGAGTCCTGGAAGTAACGGTCGGAAGAACCTTGCGCCTGGGACATGGCGCCCAGCGAACCCATGCCGCGGTAAGCCTTGTACGAACGACCCTGGAACAGTTCGATCTCGCCCGGGGCTTCTTCAGTACCGGCGAACATCGAGCCCATCATCACGCAGGAAGCACCGGCGACGATGGCCTTGGACAGGTCACCGGAGAACCGGATACCGCCGTCGGCGATCAACGGAACGCCCGTGCCTTCGAGGGCCTCGGCGACGTTGGCGATGGCGCTGATTTGCGGCACGCCCACACCGGCGACGATACGCGTGGTGCAGATCGAGCCAGGGCCGATACCGACCTTGACCGCATCCGCGCCCGCTTCGGCCAGGGCCTTGGCGGCAGCGCCGGTGGCGATGTTGCCGCCGATAACCTGGACTTCAGGGAAATTCTGTTTGACCCAGCGAACGCGGTCGATCACGCCCTTGGAGTGACCGTGGGCGGTGTCGACCACCACCACGTCCACACCGGCAGCAACCAGGGCTGCTACGCGATCACCGGTGTCTTTACCGGTGCCGACTGCCGCGCCGACGCGCAGACGACCTTGGTCATCCTTGCTGGCCAGCGGGTAAGCCTTGGCTTTTTCGATGTCGTTGACGGTCATCATGCCCTTGAGGGCGAACTTGTCGTCGACGATCAGCACGCGCTCGATGCGGTGCTTGTGCAGCAATTCGCGCACGTCGTTCTTGTTGGCGCCTTCCTTGACCGTGACCAGACGCTCTTTAGGCGTCATCACTTCGCGGACGGTGACTTCAAGACGGTTCTCGAAACGCACGTCACGGGAGGTGACGATGCCGACGAGGTCGCCATTGTGCAGCACCGGCACGCCGGAGATGTTGTGCAGACGGGTCAGTTCGAACAGGTCGCGCACGGTGGCGTCAGCGTCGATGGTGATCGGATCTTTCACCACCCCGGCTTCATAACGCTTGACCTTGCGCACTTCGGCAGCTTGCTGCTCGACGGTCATGTTCTTGTGGATGATGCCGATACCGCCTTCCTGAGCCATGGCGATGGCCAGACGGGCTTCGGTGACGGTATCCATGGCAGCGGAAACCAGGGGAATATTCAGCTCGATGCCACGGGTTAGGCGGGTCTTGAGACTGACTTCGTTAGGAAGCACCTCGGAATAACCGGGCACTAGGAGAATGTCGTCGAATGTCAGAGCTTCTTGGCTGATACGCAGCATCGCGGGGGCTCCCGAGCGGGAAAATGGAAGCGCGCCATTATACTCAGACACCCCTCAGGTCTCAACGTAAAACTCTGACAAACTTGGTAATACTGATAGATGGAGAAAAGATGCTGCTTTTCTGTAGGAGCGAGCTTGCTCGCGAAGAACACCAAGACACCGCGTTCAACCAGACTACCCGGATTATCGTTGACGATTTTCGCGAGCCAGCTCGCTCCTACAAAGGGTTGAGCTTGCAGCCTACAACTCGACTTTGACCCAACTGATCTTCTGGTCCAACCAATCGGCAAATTCGTCGATAAAGCTCTGCTTGAACCCCGCCTCCGCCCAGTTGTTGAAGATGAATCCGAGGTTGGAAAACCCACATTCCTGCAGGAACAGAAAACCGTTGATGTCATCCTCATGCCCACACAGCGGGCAGGTGAAGTTGTCGGTGTGGCCGGGCATCCACTCTTCCAGGCTGTCGAACAGCGCCTCGCCGATTTCCTTGAGGCATTCCGGGCAGCCGGCTTCTTCGAGAAAACCCTTGGCCGGTGTATAGATGCAACGCTTGTAGATGATTTCCAGGCCATTGACGGGTTCGTTGAACGGCAGCGCATCCGGGTGCAGCACCACGGCGCGGGCGCCGTCGGCCAGGGCGTAGGCCATGCGGTTGCCGGTGCGCCCGCAGGTGGTCAGCTCTTCCTTGATGATGTTCTTGCGCACCAGCCAGCGCACGATCGCCCGGGCACGGGGTTCGTGGACGGGCAAGGTGGAGATTTTCGGGACAAGGATGCTTTGGGAATTCATGGGAGCCCTGCGGTATGACGTCTGGCGCCGTCGCGGGCAAGCCCGGCTCCCACCTTGCAATGCGATCGACTGTGGGAGCGGGCTTGCTCGCGAAGAAGCCCTGAAGGCAGGCAGCTTAATCCCTGCCCGACACAGGTCAAGTACTCAGGTACCGCCCAATCAAGGCAATGCCACTGGCCAGCACCAGCCACGTGACCAATCGCACAAACGCCTCACGGGACATGCGCAACGTCAGCCGCCGCCCACACCACAACCCCAGGGCCATCGCCGGCAGCAGGCAAACCGCCAGCAGCAACAGCGGCATGTCGGCATACACCCCGGCGATCAGGAACAGGCTCAGGCGCACCACGGTGCTGCAACTGATCAACGCACTTTGCGTGGCGCGCGCAGCGTCCTTGGGCAAACGACTGCTCAAGTAGATCGCATATAGAAAGCCGCCACTGCCGAACAACGCACCGAACAAACCGCCGACGGTGCCCATGGGAACCGCCCAGCCCGCCGCCAGTTGCGCCGGCCGGGCCTTCACCGCCAAGGTGTAAATCGCGTAGGCGCTGATAAACAGCCCCATCAACAACAGCAACAGATCCGAATGCAGGTTGAGCAAAAACACCACGCCCAGGGTGCAGCCGATCGCCATGCACGGCAGCAGTCGCAACAGCTCCGGCTTGTCCACATCCCGTCGCGATTGCAGCAGGTTGCCGAAGGCCGCGATAAAATCCAGCAACACCAGCAGCGGGATGATCTTCGACAGCGGCATGAACACAAGCAGGATCGGCCCCGCCACCAGCGCCGTACCGAACCCGGCGATGCCAAACACGATATAGGCCACGGCAACGCCCAGGCCGATCACCAGCCAATCTGTACCGCCAAACGACCACTGACTCATCAGCTCAAGCGGGCTCATGGGTAATTCCTTGAAAGAGATGTCCATCACTTTAGCCATCGGTGAGAGTTGCGACTAATATCTTCAAAGCCCTCCACCCATCTCGAAAAGGCATGACGTGTGATTTCCACCCGCCAACTGCGCTACTTCGTCGAAATCGCCGACAGCGGCAGCTTCAGCGCCGCCGCCGAGCGCCTGTTTGTCGCGCAATCGGCCCTGAGCCGGCAGATCAAAGAACTGGAAAACCAACTGCACACCCCGTTGTTCGAACGCACCGCGCGCCAGCCTCGGCTGACCGCCGCCGGTGAAGCCTTCTACCCGCGGGCGCGCAACCTGCTGAGTGAACTGCACAAGGCCAGCGAGATGGCGACGCAAGTGGGTAACGGCCAGGTCGGCACTCTGCGCTTGAGCCATTCGAGCACCGTGCCGATGAGCGGCGCGCTGCTGCGCGGCATCAGCACCTGGCTGGAGCGCTGCCCCGGCGTATCGATGGATATCGCCAAACTGTCCTCCGAAGCACAACTCGAAGAAATTGCCGACGGTCGCCTGGACGTCGGCCTACTGCGCCTGCCGGTGCTACGCCAGCGCGAAGGCGTGCGTGTGGTGCCTTTATACAGTGAGCAGTTACTGCTGGCCGTACCGCCGAACCACGCGCTAGCCCGCTGCCAGGCACCGGTCGAATTGGCCCAACTCAAGGACGAAGCGTTTATCTCGGTCCCCCACCCCCAGCGCGGCGGGCTGAGCTATCTGTCGGCCGAGTTGTGCATGCGTGCCGGATTTTTCCCCAAGGCTGCACGGGTCATGTCGCGCAAGACCACGCAGTTGCAGTTGATCCAGGCCGGCTTCGGTATTGCCTTGTTACCAAAATCGATGCAGGACATCGCCCCGGCCGCCGTGCATTTTTTACCCCTGGCCGACCCGGACTGCCTGAGTACCGTGGCCTTGGCCTGCCCGCACACACCGAGCGCGTTGGTGGAGCAATTCTGCCAAACCTTGCGCGAATGCCTATAAACTGCCGCCCATGATTAAAGATCCCTTTCCATGATTAAAGATCCGTTCGCCCGCCTGGGCCTGGACCGCGAGGTCCTGACTGTCAGCCAACTCAACGGCCGTGCGCGGGTGTTGCTGGAAGACGTGTTCACCAATATCTGGGTCGAAGGCGAGATCTCCAACCTCGCCCGCCCGGCTTCCGGCCATGTGTACTTCACCCTCAAGGACAGCGGCGCCCAAGTGCGTTGCGCGCTGTTCCGGCAGAACGCCGCGCGGGTGCGCCAGGCCTTGAAGGACGGCCTGGCGGTGAAAGTGCGCGGCAAGGTCTCGCTGTTCGAGGGCCGTGGCGACTATCAACTGATCCTCGACACCGTCGAGCCCGCCGGCGATGGCGCGCTGCGCCTGGCCTTCGATGCGCTGAAGGAAAAACTCAGCGCTGAAGGCCTGTTCAGCGCCGACCGCAAGGTGGCGTTGCCGGCCCATCCGCAGCGAATCGGCATTATCAGCTCGCCGACCGGCGCGGTGATCCGCGACATCATCAGCGTGTTCCGCCGCCGCGCGCCGCAGGTGCAACTCACCTTGATCCCCACGGCCGTACAAGGCCGCGAAGCGGTGGCGCAGATCGTGCGCGCGCTGAAGCTGGCCGATGCGCGTGGCTTCGACGCATTGATCCTGGCCCGTGGCGGCGGCTCGCTGGAAGACCTCTGGTGCTTCAACGAAGAAGCCGTGGCCCGGGCGGTGGATGCTTGCGTGACGCCGATCGTCAGCGCCATCGGCCATGAGACTGATGTGTCGATCAGCGACTTTGTCGCCGACGTGCGCGCGCCGACGCCATCTGCCGCTGCAGAACTGCTGGCTCCGGACGCCAGCAACCTGGTGCGCCAGGTCGACAGCCTGCACCGCCGCCTGGTGATGCTGATGCGCAACCGGCTGAGCCACGACCGCCTGCGCCTCGAAGGCATGGCCCGCCGCCTGCGCCACCCCGGCGAACGTCTGCGCCAACAGGCCCAGCGCCTGGATGACCTGGACATGCGCCTGCGCCGCGCCTTCGAACGCAGCCTCAATACCCGCCGCGAACGCTTGATCCGCCTGGAAACCCGCCTCGCCGGCCAACACCCCGGGCGCCAACTGGCCTTGCTGCGCCAACGCCTGGACAGCCTCGCCGAACGCCTGCCCCGCGCCATGCGCGAAGGCCTCAAGGCGCGCCGCCTGCAACTGCAAAGCCAGGTGCAGACGCTGCAAGTGGTCAGCCCGCTGGCGACTCTCGGCCGCGGCTACAGCATCCTGCTCGACGAGCGCGGCCAGGCGATTCGCAATGCCGCGCAGACCCACACCGGCCAGCGCCTGACTGCGCGCCTCGGTGAAGGCCAATTGCAAGTGCGGGTGGAAGACAACCACCTGACACCCGTCACCCTTTCGTTATTGGATTGATCGATGCCACGTTTTTTCAGCCTGTTGATGCTGCTGTGCCTGACCGTCAACGCCCACGCTGACAGCTTCATCATCCGGGCCTTGAACAAGCCGGTGCCCGGCGGTGTGGCCGTCGTCGACCTGGGCCCCGCGGCGGCCGCGCCGAAAGCCACCTACCAGGGCAAGCCGGTCCTGGTGGTCAAGGAGCAGGCCAACTGGCTGGCGATTGTCGGCATTCCGTTGACGGTCAAACCGGGCAACGAACGCATCAGCAGCGGCGGGCGCAACCTGCCGTTTATCGTCGGCTACAAGCAGTACCCGGAACAGCGCATCACCCTGAAGAACAAAAGCCAGGTCAACCCCGCCCCGGCGCAACTCAAGCGCATCGAAGCCGAGCTGGCGGTGCAGATCAAGGCTTACCGCAGTTTCAGCCCTAACCTGCCAAGCAACCTGCTGCTGGACAAACCGGTCAACGGGCCGCTGTCGAGCAAGTTCGGCGTGCGTCGCTTCTTCAACGGCGAAGAACGCAATCCGCATTCAGGCCTGGATTTCGCCGTCCCCGCCGGCACACCGATCAAGACCCCGGCGGCGGGCAAGGTGATCCTGACCGGCAACTACTTCTTCAACGGCAACACCGTGTTCGTCGACCACGGCCAGGGCTTTATCAGCATGTTCTGCCATATGTCGAAGATCGATGTCAGCCCGGGCCAGCAACTGGCACGCGGCGCGGTGGTGGGCAAGGTCGGCGCGACGGGTCGCGCGACCGGGCCGCATATGCACTGGAATGTCAGCCTGAACGATGCACGGGTGGATCCCGCGATCTTTATCGGCGCATTTCAACCTTGACCGACTCGATTGCGCAGCCGATAAAGGCTGCGCAATTAAAACCAGCCTCAGACTATTTACCAAGCATAAAATCTCGTTTCCTACGCCCACAGAAGAACTTATCTCAATTTTTCTGGACTACTTGCCATCTTTCACCCCGGCGGTTAGGGTTGAACTTATGAAAACCTCTCACACACTCATTTTGCTCCGCCAGCACCGCAGCCTGTGCCTTGTCAGCGCACGACTGCCAGGCTGAATCGATCTGCCTCGTCCCTTGTTTTATACCCCATAACAATTTTCCGGCAGGCCGCCCTTTTTCGGCCCCTCCACCAAAGGATTTCCCGATGAGCATGCTCAAAGACCCGTCTTCGAAGTACCGCGCGTTTCCGACCATCGATATTCCGGACCGCACCTGGCCGTCGAAAACCATCACCACCGCGCCGATCTGGTGCAGCTCCGACCTGCGTGATGGCAACCAGTCGCTGATCGAACCGATGGATGCAGTGAAAAAACTGCGCTTCTGGAAGACCCTGGTCGCCGTCGGCGTGAAGGAAATCGAAGCCTCGTTCCCGGCCGCTTCGCAAACCGACTTCGACTTCGTCCGCACCCTGATCGAAGGCAACCACATCCCCGAGGACACCACCATCCAGGTGCTGACCCAGGGCCGTGAAGACTTGATCGAGCGCACCTTCGAATCCCTGCGCGGCGCGAAAAAAGCCATCGTCCACCTGTACAACGCTACCTCGCCGTCCTTCCGTCGCATCGTGTTCAACCAGGACAAGGACGGGATCAAGGCCATCGCGGTCAACGCGGCCAAACTGTTCGTCAAATACGCCGCCCAGCAGCCGGAAACCCAGTGGACGTTCGAATACTCGCCAGAGACCTTCAGCGCCACCGAGCTGGAATTCGCCAAGGAAGTGTGTGACGCAGTGATCGAGGTGTGGAACCCGACGCCCGAGCACAAGATGATCCTCAACCTGCCGGCCACCGTTGAATGCGCCACGCCGAACATCTATGCCGACCAGATCGAGTGGTTCGGTCGTCATGTCAACCGTCGTGACAGCGTGATCATCAGCCTGCACACCCACAACGACCGTGGCACCGGTGTAGCCGCCACCGAATTGGGCCTGATGGCCGGCGCCGACCGTGTCGAAGGCTGCCTGTTCGGCAACGGCGAGCGTACCGGTAACGTCGACCTGGTCAACGTGGCGTTGAACCTCTACACCCAGGGCGTGAACCCTGAGCTGGACTTCTCCGACATCGACGGCGTGCGCAAAGTGGTCGAGGAATGCAACCAGATCCAGGTGCATCCACGTCACCCGTATGTCGGCGACCTGGTACACACCGCATTCTCCGGCTCCCACCAGGACGCAATCCGCAAGGGCTTCGCCCAGCAAAAACCCGACGCCCTGTGGGAAGTGCCGTACTTGCCGATCGACCCGGCCGACATCGGCCGCAGCTACGAGGCGGTGATCCGGGTGAACAGCCAGTCGGGCAAAGGCGGCATCGCCTACCTGCTGGAGCAGGAATACGGCATCAGCTTGCCGCGTCGCATGCAGATCGAGTTCAGCCAAGTGGTTCAGGCCGAAACCGACCGCGTGGGCCTGGAGATGAGCGCTTCGCAGATTCACGCGCTGTTGCAGCGTGAATACTTGCAAGCCAACACGCCCTACGCGCTGGTCAGCCATCGCCTGCAGGAAGAAAACGGTAACAGCACCGTGGAAGTGGAAGTCTCGGGCAAAGGCCAGGGCGAAACCAACCTGCACTGGCACGGCAAGGGCAACGGTGCGCTCGAAGCCCTGGTCGCCAGCCTGCCGATTGGCGTGGAAATCATGGACTACAACGAACACGCGATCGGTGCCGGCACCAACGCCAAGGCTGCGGCCTACATCGAGCTGCGAGTGAACGGTGAGCGTCCGGTGCATGGCGTGGGCATTGATGAAAACTTCACCACGGCCAGCTTCAAGGCGGTATTCAGCGCCCTGAACCGCTCGCTGAGCCATTTGGAAGCGAAAGCGGCGTAAACACTGAGCGCTGACATGCAAAAGGCCCCTGGGTGAGAACTCAGGGGCCTTTTTTGTTGGACTTTGGATGTGTGTGGTCTGTCGGGGCCTCATCGCGGGCAAGCCCACTCCAACATTTTGACCGTGTTTGGCTCGAATGTGGGAGTGGGCTTGCCCGCGATAGCGGTCTGTCAGACAAACTGAAAAGTATCGGCATCCAGGTTCGCCGGAAATTTGCTGCGGTAAGCCGCCAATTCATCCGCTTTGAGGCACACCGTAAACACCCCGTCCGCCTCCCCCGCACTCAACAGGCTCTCACCCTGGAAGTCCAGCACCTGGCTATCCCCGGTATAAGCGAAGCCTTTGCCGTCGGTACCCACCCGATTCACCGCCGCCACATAACACAGGTTCTCGATCGCCCGCGCCGGCAGCAACCGGTTCCAATGCTGGCGTCGCGCCCCCGGCCAGTTGGCGGTGTACAGCAGCAGGTCGGTATCCTGGGCGTCACGACTCCACACCGGAAAGCGCAGGTCGTAGCAAATCAATGGGCGAATACGCCAGCCCTTTATCTCGAACAGCACCTGGCGCTCGCCGGGCGTGTAGTGATTGTGCTCGCCGGCCATGCGGAACAGGTGGCGCTTGTCGTAATGCAGCACCTCGCCATCCGGCCGCGCCCATAACAGGCGGTTGCGGTGGCTGCCGTCGGCGGCCTGGATGATCACACTGCCGGTGATCACCGCGTTGTACTTCGCCGCCTGGCTCTGGAGCCAGCGATGGGTCGGGCCATTTTCCGGTTCGGCCTGGGTGGCCGAGTCCATGGAGAAACCGGTGGTGAACATCTCCGGCAGGATGATCAGGTCAGCGCCACGAGCCTGTTCCAGCAACAGTTCGAAGTGATCGAGGTTGGCCTGGCGGTTGTGCCAGGCCAGGCTGGTCTGGACCAGGGCGATGTTCAGGTCGGGTAGTGCATTCAGATCACGCATAGTTTCTCAGCTGCTTGTTGCAGCGTCTCCTCGCGTTTGGCAAAGCACAGGCGCACCAGGCGCTGGCCTTGGGGTGGATGCTGGTAGAACACCGAAACCGGGATCGTCGCTACGCCATGCTCGCGGGTCATCCACAACGACATGGCGACGTCATCCAGGTCTGGGCGAATCGCTGAATAATCCACCAGTTGGAAGTAAGTACCGGTGACCCGGGTAAAGCTGAAACGCGACGGCGTCAACAGGTCGCAGAACAGGTCGCGCTTGGCCTGGTAAAAGGCCGGCAGTTCTTCGACGTGTTCCGGGTGTTCGGCCATGAAGTCTGCCAACGCGTACTGCAGCGGGGTCACGCCGCAAAAGTTGACATATTGATGCACCTTGCGCAATTCGATGGTCAGTGCCGGTGGCGCGACCACGTAGCCGGTTTTCCAGCCGGTGACGTGATAGGTCTTGCCGAAGGAACTGACCACGAACGCACGTTGATACAGTTCTTCGTGGGCCAGCACGCTGACATGAGGCACACCGTCAAACACCAGATGTTCGTAGACCTCATCGCTGACCAGGTAGATATCGCGGTCGCGGATCAAGGCCGCCAACAGGTCCAGCTCGGCACGGCTGATCAGTGCGCCGGTGGGGTTATGCGGCGTGTTCAGGATGATCATGCGCGTGCGCGCAGACAACGCCGCCTGGATCTTTTCAAAGTCGAGGCTGAAGTTTTCCAGGTTCAGTTGCACATGCACGCAGCGACCGCCGGCCAACTCGACCGAAGGCTCATAGCTGTCGTAGCACGGGTCGAACACGATGACCTCATCGCCGCTGCGGATCACCGCCTGGATCGCGCAGAAGATCGCCGCCGTGGCTCCGGGCGTGATCGTCACTTCGCTGTCGGGGCTGACCGTGGCGCCATAGCTGCGCGCGATCTTGGCCGCTACTTGCTGGCGCAGGGCTGGCAGGCCGGTCATCGGTGCGTATTGGTTATGGCCGCTGGCGACATGCTTGCCCACGGCATCGAGCAAACCCTGCGGGCCATTGAAGTCAGGGAAGCCCTGGGACAGGTTGAGCGCGCCGGTTTCGGCAGCGAGTTGCGACATGGTGGTGAAAATGGTCGTGCCGACATTTGGCAGCTTGCTGTTGATCATCGGAGGCCCCTGCAGGTGAACCCCAAGTTTTAAGCTGCCAACTGCATCGGGTCAAGGCGCAAACCACCGCGCACAAAAAAGGGCCCGTAAAGAGCCCTTTTTGCGAGGTCGGAATCAGCGCTTGTCGCGGCGCTTCTTGTCGGCCTTCTTGTGGTGAGTCATCAAACGACGCTTCTTGTTCACCTGACGGTCAGTCAATGTGTTCTTGTTGCCTTCGTATGGGTTCTCGCCACCCTTGAACTCGATACGGATCGGCGTACCGACCAGCTTCAAGACACGGCGGTAGGTGTTTTCCAGGTAACGCACGTAGGATTTAGGCACCTTCTCGATCTGGTTACCGTGGATCACGATAATCGGCGGGTTGGCACCACCCAAGTGGGCGTAACGCAGTTTGATCCGGCGGTTGTTGACCATCGGCGGTGCGTGCTCGCCGACCGCGTCTTCGAGGATCTGGGTCAGACGGTTGGTCGGCCAGCGGGTGACCGCGGACTTGAACGAGTTCTGTACGGACGCGTAGAGGTTGCCCACGCCGGTACCGTGCAGTGCCGAGATAAAGTGGATATCGGCGAACTCGACGAAGAACAGACGACGCTGCAGTTCGATCTTGACGAAATCGCGCTCGCTCGGCGTCATGCCGTCCCACTTGTTGATCGCGATCACCAGCGCCCGACCAGCCTCGAGGGCGAAGCCCAGCAGGTTGAGGTCGTGGTCCACCACGCCTTCGCGGGCGTCCATCACGAAGATCACCACGTTGGCGTCTTTGATCGCCTGCAGGGTTTTCACCACGGAGAACTTTTCAACTTCCTCGTGGATCTTGCCGCGCTTGCGCACACCGGCGGTGTCGATCAGCGTGTACTTCTCGTCGTTACGCTCGAACGGGATGTAGATACTGTCGCGAGTAGTGCCGGGCTGGTCATACACGATGACCCGGTCTTCACCGAGCATACGGTTGACCAGGGTCGACTTGCCGACGTTGGGACGGCCGATGATGGCGATCTTGATACCGTCTTTTTCGCTCGGGCCCGGAATGCGCTTGGCTTCCTCACCTTCGGCGACGACCTCTTCTTCGCCCTCTTCTTCCTCGGCGTCATCCTTAGGGAAGTCGCGCAGGGCGATTTCCAACATCTGGGTGATGCCGCGACCGTGGGCACCGGCGATCGGGATCGCGTCGCCCAGGCCCATCGGGCTGAATTCGGCACGGGCCATTTCAGGATCGATGTTGTCGATCTTGTTGGCGACCACGTAGGAACGCTTGTTGCGCTTGCGCAGGTGCTCGCCGATCATCTGGTCGGCAGCGGTGTAGCCCGCGCGGGCGTCCACCAGGAACAACACGACATCGGCTTCTTCAATGGCCAGCAGCGACTGCTCGGCCATCTTTTCATCCATGCCATGCTCATCACCGGAGATACCACCGGTGTCGACAATAATGTAGGAGCGCCCTTGCCACTTTGCCTCACCGTATTGGCGATCACGGGTCAGACCGGACAAGTCGCCGACAATGGCGTCGCGAGTCCTGGTCAGGCGGTTGAACAAGGTGGACTTGCCGACGTTAGGTCGGCCCACCAGGGCGATTACGGGAACCATGCGGCTCTCCACTTCGTTATTTCAGAAAATACAAAAGCCGCTGCAAGGCAGCGGCTGGTGCTCGGGGCGGCATTTGAAATGCCACATACCCTGCCCGACACTGGTTCCTGTAGGAGCGAGCTTGCTCGCGAAAAACCTGAGGACGCCGCGTTTATCCAGAAACCCGCGTGAGCGTTGACGTCCTTCGCGAGCAAGCTCGCTCCTACATTAAGCAATGAAGCAGGGCCGCCTGGGGGTAACCCCAAGCATAGTCAAACCTTTACTTGATGGTCAGGGCTTCCAGCTTGCCGCTGTTGCCAAACACATAAAGCATGTTACCCACGACCAGCGGACGAGCACGCAGGCCGTCGCTGTCGATGCGCTCGCGACCCACAAAGCGACCGTCTACCTGGCTCAGCAGGTGCAGGTAGCCTTCGAAGTCGCCTACCGCTACGTAGCTGGAGAACACTTCCGGTGCCGACAGTTGACGGCGGGCCAGAGAGTCGTTGCTCCACAGCGCAGTGGTGGAACGTTCGTCGACACTTTCAACGGTGCCGGACGACAGGCTTACGTAGACGCTGCCAAACCCTTGGGCGACACCGGCGTAGCTGGAAGCATCACGCTGCCAGTTGACGCGGCCGCTTTGCAGGTCCAGTGCCGCGACACGGCCCTGGTAGGTAGCGACGTAGAGGGTTTCGCCGGACAGCAGCAAGCCACCGTCGATGTCGACGACGCGATCCAGTTCCGAACGACCTTGCGGGATCGCCACACGCGTTTCCCAGATCGGCACGCCGTTCTGGGTATTCAGGGCGACCACTTTACCGGTCGACAGGCCCGCAACGGCCAGATTATTGGTCACAACCGGACCACTGGTACCGCGCAGGGTCAGCACCGCAGGGGTGCTGTCGTACAACCAGCGCTGGGCGCCGGTGCTGGCGTCGAGGCCGATCACACGGTCGTCCTGGGTTTGCACCACGACGATGTCGCCGTTGGTGGCAGGCGGTGCGAGAACTTCACTGGTCACGCGAGCGCGCCATTTCTCTTCACCGGTGCTGGAGTCCAGCGCCACGACTTCGCCCTTGAGCGTGCCGAGCATGACCATGCCGTAACCCACGCCAACGGCGCCGGATACAGGCAGTTCGAGGTCTTTCTTCCACTTCACGTCGCCGTTCATGCGATCCATGGAGATCACCACGCCGGTCACGTCAGCGGCCACAATGTTGTCACCGTCGATTGCCGGTACCAACATGTTGTAGGTTTCGCCCTGACCGTCACCGATGGAGCGGCTCCACTGCTTTTGCAGGACCACTTCTTCCTTGAAGCTGGTCAGCTCGGCCGGAGGCAGTTCTTTTTTACTGTTGCTGCTGCAACCCGCGGCCAGAACGGCCAGAGCCAGCAATGCTGCATGTTTCCAACGGATCACGTCACGCATCCCCTTTGGCCAAGTCGTCGAGCTTGATTTGTAAGCCACCGACCGCCGCTTCATCAGACAGCGCCGCCTTGGCTTTTTTGTACGCAGCATTGGCTTCGTCGGTACGACCCAATTGGACCAACAGGTCACCCTTGAGCTCTTCGCGAGTGGCTACAAATGCCTTGTCAGCGTCGCCGTCGAGCAGTTTGAGTGCTTCGTCGGCCTTGTTCTGTGCCGCCAATACCTGAGCCAGGCGCTGACGTGCGATTTCACCCAGGGTCGGGTTGGTCGGCTTGTCGGCGATGGCCTTCAGTTCGGCGACGGCGTCATCCAGCTTGCCGGTGTCGACCGCGACTTTCGCGACGAACAGGCTGCCGTATTGGGCGTAGGTGCTACCGCCAAATTCGCTCTTGAGCTTACCGGCCAGGTCTGCCACTTGCGCAGGATCGGGCTTGCCGCTCGGCGTCAGCGTGCTTTCCAGCAATTGCTGATAGAGGATCGAGGCGCCCTGGGACTGGTTGGCCTGATACTTGTGCCAGGCTTGCCAGCCGAACACCACCACTAAAGCCAGCAGGCCGCCGGTAACCAGGGGCTTGCCGTTACGCTGCCACCAGTCCTTGAACTCGGCCAGCTGCTCATCATCAGTACTCGACACCCCAACACTCCTTAATCGCTAAATTCGGCTGTTCGACAGCTTCAACCCTGCACGACGCAGGTGGCCAAGTGCGCGGCGAGCGCATCAAAGGCAATGTTCTGTTGCTCGCCCTGGCCACGCAGGGGTTTGAAACCTATCACTTGCTGGGCCAATTCGTCATCGCCGAGGATCAGTGCGTACAGCGCACCGCTCTTGTCGGCCTTCTTGAACTGGCTCTTGAAGCTGCCGGCGCCGGCATTGATCTGCAGGCGCAGGTTCGGCAACTGGTCGCGCACTTTTTCGCTCAGGGCCAGGGCAGCCAGTTCGGCGGCCTCGCCAAATGCGCACAGGTACACATCCACCTGACGGGAGATTTCTTCCGGAACCTGTTCCAGGGTTTCCAGCAGCAGGATCAGGCGCTCGATACCCATGGCAAAACCCACGCCGGGAGTCGGCTTGCCGCCCATCTGCTCGACCAGGCCATCATAACGGCCACCGGCACACACGGTGCCCTGGGCGCCGAGCTTGTCGGTGACCCACTCGAACACGGTCTTGCTGTAGTAATCGAGGCCGCGCACCAGTTTCGGGTTGATCACGTAAGGAATCCCGGCGGCTTCCAGGCGCGCCTTGAGCCCCTCGAAGTGGGTGCGGGATTCGTCGTCCAGGTAATCGGCCATCTTCGGCGCATTGACCAGCACGGCCTGCGTGTCGGCGTTCTTGGTATCGAGGACGCGCAACGGGTTGGTTTTCAGACGGCGCTGGCTGTCTTCGTCCAACTTGTCCAGGTGGGCAGACAGGTACTCGACCAGGGCGACGCGATAGCGGCCCCGGGACTCACTGGTGCCCAGGCTGTTGAGTTCAAGCTTGACCGCATCGCGGATGCCCAGCAGGCCCCACAGGCGCCAGGTCAGCACGATCAGTTCGGCGTCGATGTCCGGACCGTCGAGGTTGAACACTTCCAGGCCGATCTGGTGGAACTGGCGATAACGGCCTTTCTGCGGGCGCTCGTGGCGGAACATCGGCCCGATGTACCACAGCTTCTGCGGCTGGCCACCGCCGGTGAGGCCATGCTCGAGCACGGCGCGCACGCACGCGGCGGTGCCTTCCGGACGCAAGGTCAGGGAATCACCGTTGCGGTCTTCGAAGGTGTACATCTCTTTTTCAACGATGTCGGTCACTTCACCGATGGAGCGCTTGAACAGCTCGGTGAACTCGACGATCGGCATACGGATCTGTTTGTAACCGTAGTTATCCAGCAGACGCGCAACGGTGTTCTCGAAGTAGCGCCACAGCGGCGTCTGCTCCGGAAGGATGTCGTTCATGCCACGAATGGCTTGCAGAGACTTGCTCACATCTATTCCTTAAATTCGCTGGATCAGCCGCGCGCGATAACTGCAGCGTCAGCCTCGACCTTTTCGGCCGCTTTCTGGCGGATCAGTCTTTCGAGCTCATCCACCAGATTGTCATTCGTCAGTTTCTGCGACGGCTTGCCGTCGATGTAAATCAGGTTCGGCGTGCCGCCGGTCAAGCCGATATGGGCTTCCTTGGCTTCACCCGGCCCGTTGACCACACAACCGATCACCGCGACATCCAGCGGCACCAGCAGGTCTTCGAGGCGCCCTTCCAGTTCGTTCATGGTTTTCACCACGTCGAAGTTCTGCCGCGAGCAGCTCGGGCAGGCAATGAAGTTGATGCCACGGGAACGCAAATGCAGGGATTTGAGAATGTCGTAACCGACCTTCACTTCCTCTACCGGGTCTGCCGCCAGGGAGATGCGGATAGTATCGCCAATCCCTTCGGCGAGCAGCATACCGAGACCCACCGCAGATTTCACTGTGCCTGAGCGCAAACCGCCCGCTTCAGTGATACCCAGGTGCAGCGGCTGCACGATTTCCTTGGCCAGCAGGCGGTAGGCTTCTACCGCCATGAACACGTCGGAGGCCTTTACGCTGACCTTGAAGTCCTGGAAGTTCAGACGCTCAAGGTGTTCAACGTGGCGCAGCGCCGATTCAACCAGCGCGGCCGGGGTCGGCTCGCCGTATTTTTTTTGCAGGTCTTTTTCCAGGGAACCGGCGTTGACGCCGATGCGGATCGGAATCCCGCGATCACGGGCAGCATCCACCACTGCGCGCACACGGTCTTCGCGACCGATGTTGCCCGGGTTGATGCGCAGGCAATCGACGCCCAGTTCGGCCACGCGCAAAGCGATCCGGTAGTCGAAGTGGATGTCGGCAACCAGCGGCACCTTGACCAGTTGCTTGATGCGGCCGAAGGCTTCGGCGGCATCCATATCCGGTACGGAAACCCGCACGATGTCGACACCGGCGGCTTCCAGACGGTTGATCTGGGCGACGGTGGCAGCGACATCGTTGGTGTCGCTGTTGGTCATGCTCTGTACCGCGATGGGGGCGTCGCCACCCACCGGCACCGAGCCGACCCAGATCTTGCGCGATACGCGACGTTTGATTGGAGATTCGCCGTGCATGACTATTGTCCCAACTTCAGGCGAGCAGTTTCGCCACTGGTGAACGGCGCTACGTCGACAGGCTGGCCGTTGTAGGCCACTTGCGCGCCACGGGCAAAGCCCAGACGCAGCGTCAAAGGAGGCTTGCCGCCCTGGTCGAGCGTATCTCCCTTACGCTTCAGACCGCTAAACAGCACTTTGCCATTGCCATCGCTGAGTTGCGTCCAGCAGTCAGCAACGAAGGTAATTTGTACGTGCCCGTCACCGGCGATCAACGCGGGAGTGGTCGGCGGCGAAATCGCGGGGGCCGTCGGGGCGGCGGCAGGCGCTGGCGCCTGCACGGGAGCGACCGGGGCGGTGGCTTGCGCCACAGGCGCCGCCGGAGTGTGCGCCGGTGCAGCCGGTACGACCGGGGCGTGCGCCGGTACGGCTGGAGCCGGCACCGCAGCAGTGGTGGCCGCCGGGGCCGATTCCGCCGCGGGTTGCTCGGCCGTCACTGGCGCTTCGGGCGCAGCCTGGCCTTCGGCGACAGCCTGGTCTTCCGGCTCGTCCAACGGGTGAATCTGCGTGGTGCCGTCGGCGCTTTCGACTTCGACGTGCTCCATGGCGTTGCTGGTCAGGTCCTTGGTGCGCTGGGAGGCCTGGTCCTGCCACCAGACGAAACCGCCACCAATCACGGCGATCAGCAGCAACAGGCTGACGATACGCAGGATCGTGTGGGACACCCGCACCGGCTCTTCGATGCGCCCCAGGCCATGGACGTTGCTGCCCTGGGAGTCGGTGCCGGTGACCTGGTCGAATTGCTGGACCAAGATGGCCTGGTCGATACCCAACAATTTGGCGTAGGCGCGGATATAGCCGCGGGCGAAGGTATGCCCAGGCAGCTTGTCGAACGCGCCGGCTTCCAGATTGCCCAGTGACGTGGTGGTCAAATTGAGCTTGAGGGCCACTTCCGCCAGCGACCAACCATTGCTTTCGCGGGCCTGACGCAAGGTGTCGCCTGGGTTTACGCGATTAGCTGCTACAACTTCCGGGTGCGCCGCTTTCATCATTGCTCCGACAGGTATTGCTGATATTCCGGCGTACCGGGATAGAGTCGTTCGAGTTGCTGGCCATAACGTGCGGCCGTGTCGCGTTCTTCATGAACCGTCGCCAGGCGCACACCGAGCAATAGACTACGTGCATTTTGCCCGCTGAGCAGGCTAAAACGTTCGTAATAGTCACGTGCCGGCACATAATGCCTGTCTTCGTAAGACAACTCAGCCATTTCGAGCAAAGCGCGAGGCTGGCGACTGTTCAGGTGCAGGGCTTTTTCCAGGTGTTGGCGCGCGATGTCACGCTGGCCGAGACGCTTGGAGGCCACCCCAAGGTTCTCGAACACGCGCGACCGCTCTGGGTAGAGGGTATCGGCGCTGGCTTGCTGGAAATAACGGGAAGCCTGGTCATAGCGTTTCTGCTCGAACAGGAAGCTGCCGTAGTTGTTCAGCAACCGGGGATCGGCAGGACGGGAAGCCAGGGCCTTGCTGAAATACTGCTCGGCCAACTCAGGCTCGGCCTGGGCCTGGAACACCAGGGCGAGTGCGCCATTGGCCTCGGCATCGTCGCCGTCCAGTTCAAGGGCCTTTTTCAACGGCACCTTGGCCTGCTCGCTCATGCCCTGGCGCAGGTAACCCAAGCCCAGTTGCACATAAGCCACTCGCGCCTCTTCGCGGCCCTTGCCGGTTTGCAAAGGGCTGTCATAGCCCGATGAAACACAACCGGTCGCGAGACCGGTAACAAGCAAAAGCAGCGCAAGGCGCAAGGGCATAGAGATCCTCTCTCAGGTTCGAGTCGCGGCGCTTTGCGGCACATCGTCGGCGGCGCTCAGTTCGCGCACGGCGATATAACGTTCGCTGCGACGGGTGCGATCCAGCACCTGTCCTACCAATTGGCCACAGGCGGCATCGATGTCTTCACCACGGGTGGTACGCACGGTGACGTTGAAGCCGGCCTGGTGCAGTTGATCCTGGAAACGGCGGATGGCGTTGTTGCTCGGCCGCTCGTAGCCAGAATGGGGAAACGGGTTGAACGGAATCAGGTTGATCTTGCACGGGATGTTCTTGAGCAACTCGATCATCTCGACCGCGTGTTCGACCTTGTCGTTGATGTCCTTGAGCAAGGTGTACTCGATGGTCAGCACGCGCTTTTCGCCCAGGGACGACATGTAGCGCTGGCAAGATTCAAGCAGCATCTTAAGCGGATACTTCTTGTTGATCGGCACCAATTGGTTACGCAATGCGTCATTGGGTGCGTGCAGCGACAACGCCAGGGAGACGTCGATGTGCTTGGACAGCTCATCGATCATCGGCACCACGCCGGAGGTCGACAGGGTCACACGGCGCTTGGAGATGCCGTAACCCAGGTCGTCCATCATCAGGTGCATGGCCGCGATCACGTTGTCGAAGTTCAGCAGCGGCTCACCCATGCCCATCATCACCACGTTGGTGATGGCACGGTCGACGGTCGCCGGGACGCTGCCAAAGGATTTGTTGGCAATCCACACCTGGCCGATGACTTCGGCGGCGGTGAGGTTGCTATTGAAGCCTTGCTTGCCGGTGGAGCAGAAACTGCAGTCCAGGGCACAGCCTGCCTGGGACGAAACGCACAAGGTGCCACGTTTGCCCTGGGGAATGTAGACGGTCTCGACGCAGCTGCCGGACGCCACGCGCACCACCCACTTACGGGTGCCGTCGCTGGAGATGTCCTCGCTGACAACTTCGGGACCACGGACCTCGGCAATAGCCTTGAGCTTGTCGCGCAGGGCCTTGCTGACGTTCGTCATGGCGTCGAAATCATCGACGCCAAAGTGGTGAATCCATTTCATTACCTGACCGGCACGGAAACGCTTCTCCCCGATCGAGTCGAAGAATTTTTCCATTTCCTGTTGAGTCAGACCCAGCAGGTTGGTTTTTACAGTCGATGTAGTCATGGATTCACCTTCACTCTTAAGCCGATGCTTAGCGAGTGGTTACTTCAGTAGCTGCGAAGAAGTACGAAATTTCGCGGGCAGCAGCGGCTTCGGAGTCCGAACCGTGTACAGCGTTGGCGTCGATGGAATCAGCGAAATCAGCACGGATGGTGCCGGCAGCTGCTTCTTTAGGGTTGGTAGCGCCCATCAGCTCACGGTTCAGAGCGATAGCGTTTTCGCCTTCCAGAACCTGAACGACAACAGGACCGGAGATCATGAAGGCAACCAGGTCGCCGAAGAAGCCACGAGCGCTGTGCTCAGCGTAGAAGCCTTCAGCTTCAGCCTTGGACAGTTGCTTGAGTTTCGAGGCTACAACCTTCAGGCCGGCTTTTTCGAAACGAGTGGTGATCTCGCCGATGACGTTTTTTGCAACAGCGTCAGGCTTGATGATGGAGAAAGTACGTTGAACAGCCATGGTGTAACTCCAGAAACGGTAATTTGCGAAAAATTAAACCCGCGAATTATACGCGGGTTCTTGGGTATTGCCTAACTGCGTAAAGGAGGCGTCAGTCCTGTTCTTCTTTCCAGGCAGTCTGGATGGCTTCCAGGACCTTTTCACCGCCGCGGTCGCGCTCATCGTCAAACCCAGGCAAAGCCATGACCATGTCACGCAAAGCGACAAAGTTCAGCGAGTAGGGATCCATATCCGGATTGCCATCGGCCAACAGGATAGCGATCTCTTGCACATCAACCCATTTAAGACTCATGACACTTCCTTGAATCAATGCGGCGCTTCGGCCGCATGGTTGAGCGAATATTTCGGAATTTCGACGGTGACGTCTTCGGTCCCGACCTTGGCCTGACAGCTTAGGCGAGAAGTCGGCTCCAGGCCCCAGGCACGGTCAAGATAGTCTTCTTCCAACTCGTCAGCTTCTTCCAGAGAGTCGAAACCCTCGCGAATGATGCAGTGACAAGTGGTGCAAGCGCAGACACCGCCGCAGGCACTTTCGATCTCGATGTGGTTTTCATGGGCAACTTCGAGGATGGACTTGCCGGTCTCAGCCTCCACGACCATACCGTCCGGGCAATGCTCGGCGTGTGGCAGAAAAATGACCTGCGGCATCAATTATTCCTCAATTTCATTCAGGTTGCGGCCCGCCAGGGCGGCTTTTACCGTCTGGTTCATGCGGCGGGCAGCGAAGGCATCGGTCACTTGCGACAGGCGCTTGGTCTGCTGCTCGATGGCATAGCCATCGGAGCCTTTCATCAATTCGGCGAGTTCCTGCATCTGCAGGTCGATGACCATGCGCTCTTCGGCATCCAACAGGCGTTCGCCGTCGACATCCAGGGCACCCTGCACCGCTTCGAGCAGGCGCTGGGCATCGACTTGCTGCTCGCGCAGCACGCGGGCGACCTTGTCGTCACTGGCATACTGGAACGAATCCTTGAGCATCTTGGCGATTTCGCCGTCGGTCAGGCCGTAGGACGGCTTGACTTGGATGCTGGCCTCAACGCCCGAGCCCAATTCACGCGCAGCCACACTGAGCAGGCCATCGGCGTCGACCTGGAAGGTCACGCGAATCTTCGCCGCGCCCGCGACCATCGCCGGGATACCGCGCAATTCGAAGCGCGCCAGGGAGCGGCAGTCGCTGATCAGCTCGCGCTCGCCCTGCAGCACATGAATCATCATGGCCGTCTGGCCGTCTTTGTAGGTGGTGAAATCCTGGGCGCGGGCGACGGGGATGGTGGTGTTGCGCGGAATCACCTTCTCCATCAGGCCACCCATGGTTTCCAGACCCAGGGACAGCGGAATCACGTCGAGCAGCAACAGTTCGCCACCGTCGCGCTTGTTGCCCGCCAGGGTATCGGCCTGGATCGCGGCACCAATGGCCACCACTTGATCCGGGTCGATTTCTGTCAGCGGCTGACGACCGAACGCTTCGGCAACGGCTTCGCGCACGCGCGGCACGCGGGTCGAACCACCGACCATGACCACGGCAGCCACGTCTTCGAGCTCTACGCCGGAGTCACGCACGGCGCGGCGACAGGCTTTGAGGCTGCGGGCGACCATCGGCTCGATCAGCGCATCGAAGGCTTCGCGGGTCAGTTTGGCCGACCAATTGCCGTAGGAAACGTCAACAGAGGCCGCGTCAGTCAGGGCTTCTTTGGCGGCGCAGGCGGTTTGCAGCAGATGGCGCTGCTCGCCCGGGTCCAGGTCATCGGACAAACCGGCACTGCTGATGATCCAGCGCGCGATCGCATGGTCGAAGTCATCGCCGCCCAGGGCAGTATCGCCGCCGGTGGCCAACACCTCGAAGACCCCGCCGGTCAGGCGCAGGATCGAAATATCAAAGGTACCGCCGCCCAGGTCGTAAATGGCGACCAGGCCTTCGGCCTGCTGGTCGAGGCCATAGGCCACGGCGGCCGCGGTCGGCTCATTGAGCAGGCGCAGCACGTTCAGGCCGGCGAGTTTCGCCGCGTCCTTGGTCGCCTGGCGCTGGGCGTCGTCGAAATACGCCGGCACGGTGATCACCGCCCCCACCAGTTCGCCGCCCAGGGTGGTCTCTGCGCGCTGGCGCAGCACCTTGAGGATATCGGCCGACACTTCCACCGGGCTTTTCGGGCCCTGGACGGTGTCGATGAACGGCATGTGCGACTCGCCGCCGACAAAGCGGTACGGCAGTTGATCGCCCAATTGCTTGACGTCGGACAACCCACGACCCATCAAGCGCTTGACCGACAGCACGGTGTTCAACGGGTCGGTGGACGCCGCCAACTTGGCCGACTCACCGACTTCGGTGCGATCGGCGTGATAGCGCACCGCCGACGGCAGGATCACCTGGCCATCAGCATCGGGCAACGGCTCGGACAGGCCGCTGCGCAAGGCGGCGACCAGGGAATTGGTGGTGCCCAAGTCAATCCCGACCGCCAGGCGACGCTGGTGCGGTTGAGGACTTTGGCCGGGTTCGGCGATCTGCAGTAGGGCCATGGTAATCAGGTCTTATCTGTCTTTCAGGCGTGCAACAGGGGCAGCGCTGGGTTAATCGTCGAGGCGCTCTTCTAACTGGCGCACTTCGTAGGAGAGCTTGTCGAGGAACTGCATGCGCCGCATCAGGCGTTCGGCCTGCTCACGTTGCGCTGCATCGTCCCAACAGGCTGCGAAGCTTTCGTTGAGCTCATCCTGGGCCACTTTCAGACGCCGCTTGAAGACTGCGACACCCGCCAGATCGGCTTCGTCCTGCAAGTCTTCGAGTTCCTCGCGCCACTGCATCTGCTGCATCAGAAAGTCCGGATCATGCACCGTGACTTCCAGCGGCAACTCACCACCGTTCATCGCGAGCAGGTAACGCGCGCGCTTGGGGGGGCTTTTGAGGGTCTGATAGGCTTCGTTGAGGCTGGCCGACTGCTCCAGCGCCAGGCGCTGTTCACGCTCGGAAGCGTCGGCAAAGCGGTCCGGATGCACGCCACGCGCCAATTCACGGTAGCGCGTGGCAAGCTGCTCGAGGTCCAGCCGAAAGCTCGGTTGCAACTCGAATAAAGCGAAATGACAAGGAGTGCCCACAAGTAGCCTCAGATGTTGAAGCTTTCGCCGCAGCCACATTCACCGCGCACGTTGGGGTTGTTGAACTTGAAGCCTTCGTTCAACCCTTCCTTGACGAAATCGAGTTCGGTGCCGTCCAGGTAGGTCAGGCTTTTCGGGTCGATGATCACTTTCTCGCCGTGACTTTCGAACACCTGATCTTCCGCCACTACCTCGTCGACGAACTCCAGCACATAGGCAAGGCCGGAACAGCCCGTGGTGCGAACACCCAGACGAATCCCCTCACCTTTACCGCGCCCATCCAGGGAGCGTCGCACGTGCCGCGCAGCCGCTTCTGTCATGCTGATAGCCATCGTTGACTCCTTACTCGTCGCCAAATGCTTTAGATCAAGCCTTTCTTCTGCTTGTAGTCGCGAACGGCCGCCTTGATGGCGTCTTCTGCGAGCACGGAGCAGTGAATCTTCACTGGGGGCAAGGCCAGTTCTTCGGCCAGCTGAGTGTTCTTGATGGTCTCTGCTTCATCCAGAGTCTTGCCTTTCATCCACTCGGTCGCCAGGGAGCTGGAGGCGATGGCCGAACCGCAGCCGTAAGTCTTGAACTTGGCGTCTTCGATGATGCCTTGTTCGTTGACCTTGATCTGCAGGCGCATCACATCGCCGCACGCCGGAGCGCCGACCATGCCGGTGCCGACATCAGGGTCTTCCGCGTCCATCTTGCCGACGTTGCGCGGGTTTTCGTAGTGGTCGATGACCTTTTCGCTGTAAGCCATGGTACTGAATCCTCACTCATCAGGGCCGCTCTGGAACCCTGTAAAAACGTCTGCGTTTTCCGCCACGTTCCTACAGAGCTGGGGTGGCGGCTTCTATAGTTAGTGTGCCGCCCACTCGATCTTGGAAATGTCGATGCCGTCTTTGTACATGTCCCACAGCGGCGACAAGGTGCGCAGCTTGGTGACGGCCTCGCAGACTTTCTGCGCGGCGTAGTCGACTTCTTCTTCGGTGGTGAAACGGCCAAACGTAAAGCGGATCGAGCTGTGCGCCAGTTCGTCGTTGCGGCCCAGGGCGCGCAGCACGTAGGACGGCTCAAGGGAGGCCGAGGTGCAGGCCGAACCGGACGAAACCGCCAGGTCCTTGAGCGCCATGATCAGCGACTCGCCTTCGACGTAGTTGAAGCTCAAATTCAGGTTGTGCGGTACACGGGCAGTCATGCTGCCGTTGATGTACAGCTCTTCAAGGTTTTCGACCTGCTTGTAGAAGCGATCGCTCAGGCCCTTGATACGCACGTTTTCGGCAGCCATTTCTTCCTTGGCGATACGGAACGCTTCGCCCATGCCGACGATCTGGTGAGTCGCCAGGGTGCCCGAACGCATGCCGCGCTCGTGACCGCCGCCGTGCATGATGGCTTCGATGCGAACGCGAGGCTTGCGGCTCACGTACAGGGCGCCGATGCCTTTGGGGCCGTAGGTTTTGTGCGCCGAGAACGACATCAGGTCGACTTTCAGCTTCGACAGGTCGATGTCGACCTTGCCGGTGGACTGAGCCGCGTCGACGTGCAGCAACACACCTTTGGAGCGGGTCAGCTCGCCGATGGCCGCGATGTCGTTGATGGTGCCGATTTCGTTGTTCACGTGGATCACGGAAACCAGGATGGTGTCTTCACGCATGGCCGCTTCGATCATCGCCGGCGTCACGATACCGTCGGTGGTCGGTTCGATGTAGGTGACTTCGAACCCTTCACGCTCCAGTTGGCGCATGGTGTCGAGGACCGCCTTGTGCTCGATCTTGGTGGTGATCAGGTGCTTGCCTTTGGTCGCGTAGAAATGCGCGGCGCCCTTGATTGCCAGGTTGTCGGATTCGGTGGCACCGGAGGTCCAGACGATTTCGCGTGGATCTGCACCCACCAGGTCGGCGACTTGGCGACGAGCGTTTTCAACCGCTTCTTCGGCTTTCCAGCCGAATACGTGGGAACGCGACGCCGGGTTGCCGAAGTTTCCGTCAACCAGCAGGCATTCGCTCATCTTTTGCGCGACACGCGGATCAACCGGGGTGGTCGCTGAGTAATCAAGGTAAATCGGCAATTTCATGGACTTTCTCCTAAATCAGGCTGGCTGGCGTGCCGTTAGCTCTTCGGCTGTCACTCGACGGCGGACGCTTCAATCTTGTCCAGACGCGGCGCCTTGGTGTTGCAACGGCGCTGGTCCTGACGCTGGGCTACTTCTTGCACCTCACGGCGAGTCACAAGATCAGCCAAGCTGATACCACTCAAAAACTCATGGATCTGCAGGCTCAAGTCACACCACAAGTGGTGGGTCAGGCAGGTGTCGCCGGCATGGCAATCACCCAAACCCTGGCATTTGGTGGCATCGACGGATTCGTTGACCGCGTCGATCACCTGGGCCACCTGGATGCCCTGCATGTCGCGGGACAGTTGATAGCCACCACCCGGCCCACGCACACTGGAGACCAGATTGCTGCGGCGCAATTTGGCGAACAGCTGCTCGAGGTAGGACAGGGAAATGCCTTGGCGCTCGGAGATATCGGCCAGGGACACCGGCCCAGTTTGCGCGTGCAAAGCCAAGTCAAGCATGGCGGTCACCGCGTATCGGCCTTTTGTAGTCAGTCTCATGGACAAGTACCAAGGTGTTTCAGAATGGGAGCAAGTATGCTATTCCCGAGTATTTAAGTCAACTATAAGACCTAGTACTTTAGTCAGGATTACCCGTAAAAAGGGCGCGCAAATAATAGCAGGATGGGGTGGGGACGAACAGAAGGAACAGCGGTCAAGCAGGAATTCCAAGACCAATGGAGAACAACCTGTGGGAGGGGGCTTGCTCCCGATGGCGAAGGACCAGTCAATGTATAGGTGACTGCCCCACCGCTATCGGGAGCAAGCCCCTTCCCACAGGGGACTTTTGGTGATCGCGAGGCTTCAGCCAGCCTTGGTGGCGGCTTCGTCTTTGATCTCGGCGAAGTCCTCTTCGCGCAGCTCAGGCAGGTCTTTCGCACAATAGTTACTGCCCAGTTCCTTCAGCGCGCCGCACATGCCGTCCAGCTTGCCATCTACCGCCTGCAGGTGGTCGAGCAACTGGCCGATGGCACGGGCCACCGGGTCGGGCATGTCTTCGCTGACGCCGTAGGCATCGAAGCCGATCTTCTCAGCCATGGCCTTGCGCTTGGCTTCCTGCTCATCGCCGACTTCCGGCTTGACGATGATGCGCCCCGGAATGCCGACCACGGTTGCGCCCGGCGGCACCGCCTTGGTCACCACCGCATTGGAGCCGACCTTGGCCCCTGCCCCCACGGTGAACGGACCCAGCACCTTGGCGCCCGCCCCGACCACTACACCGTTTTCCAGGGTCGGGTGACGCTTGCCCTTGTTCCAACTGGTGCCGCCCAGGGTTACGCCCTGGTACAGGGTCACGTCGTCACCGATTTCGGCGGTCTCGCCAATCACGATGCCCATGCCATGGTCGATAAAGAAGCGGCGGCCGACCTTGGCGCCCGGGTGAATCTCGATGCCGGTCAACCAGCGCCCAAAGTTGGACACCACCCGCGCCAGCCATTTCCAGCCCATGCCCCACAAGGCACCGGACAGGCGATGAATCCAGATCGCATGCATGCCCGGGTAGCAGGTCAGTACTTCAAAGGCGTTGCGCGCCGCCGGGTCACGGTGGAAAACACTCTGGATATCTTCTCGCAAACGCTCGAACATTTTTAATCCTTCCGCTTAAGAAGCTCGCCACGGGCCGCTTTCTGGGTTTCCGTGAGGATGCCACGCAATATATTCATTTCCGCCCGGCTGACCGAGCTGCGTCCGTACAGACGACGCAGGCGCGCCATCAAGTGCCGCGGTTTTTCCGGATCGAGGAATTCGATGGCCACCAGGGTTTGCTCCAGGTGTTCATAGAACCGCTCCAGCTCGTCCATGGTGGCCAACTCGCCACTCTTGGTCGACGCCACTTCATCCTTCTCAACCTTGCTCGGCTGCCCTTCAGCGGCCAGCCAGGCCATGCGTACTTCGTAACTCAACACCTGCACCGCCGCCCCGAGGTTCAGCGAGCTGAACTCCGGGTCTGATGGAATATGCACGTGATAATGACATCGCTGCAGCTCTTCGTTGGTCAGGCCGGAGTCTTCACGGCCGAACACCAGGGCGATTTCAGCGCCGCCGGCGGCCTCTTCCACCACTTTGGTCCCGCATTCACGCGGATCGAGCAATGGCCAGGGGATGCGCCGGTCGCGGGCGCTGGTGCCGAGCACCAGGTTGCAGCCGACCAATGCGTCTTCCAAAGTGGCGACGACCTGGGCTTTTTCAAGGATGTCATTGGCGCCGGATGCGCGGGCATCGGCCTCGTGGTGCGGGAACACGCGCGGCTCGACCAGCACCAGGCGCGTCAGCCCCATGTTTTTCATGGCTCGCGCCACCCCGCCGATATTGCCGGGATGACTGGTATTGACCAAGACGACACGAATGTTTTGCAGCAAGGGAGGCGCTCTCGGACACGGGAAAGGGGAGCAAATCTTACAGAACAGCCTAAGGTTATGCCACGAAAGCTCACGCCGTCCTTCACCTGAAGAAAGTTTCTGCTAGAATGCCCGGCTTTCTTTAACAACCTTAGGTGACACATCCATGCAGCCCATGCTGAATATCGCGCTGCGCGCCGCCCGCAGCGCCAGTGAATTGATCTTCCGCTCCATCGAGCGCCTGGATACCATCAAGGTCGACGAAAAAGACGCCAAGGATTATGTGTCCGAGGTGGATCGCGCCGCCGAACAGAAAATCATCGACGCCCTGCGCAAGGCCTACCCGACCCACGGCATTCTCGGCGAAGAAACCGGCCTGCACAAAGGCAGCGGCGAAGGCGAAGACTACCTGTGGATCATCGACCCGCTGGATGGCACCACCAACTTCCTGCGCGGTATCCCGCACTTTGCCGTGAGCATTGCCTGCAAATACCGTGGCCGCCTGGAACACGCCGTTGTGCTGGACCCGGTTCGCCAGGAAGAATTCACCGCCAGCCGTGGCCGTGGCGCTCAGTTGAACGGTCGTCGCCTGCGCGTCAGCGGCCGCACCAGTCTGGACGGCGCCCTGCTGGGTACCGGCTTCCCATTCCGTGACGACCAGATGGACAACCTGGACAACTACCTGGGTATGTTCCGCGCCCTGGTTGGCCAGACCGCAGGCATCCGCCGCGCCGGTGCAGCCAGCCTGGACCTGGCCTACGTCGCCGCCGGTCGTTTCGATGCCTTCTGGGAATCGGGCCTGTCCGAGTGGGACATGGCAGCGGGCGCCCTGCTGATCCAAGAGGCCGGCGGCCTGGTGAGCGACTTCACCGGCGGTCATGACTTCCTGGAGAAAGGCCACGTGGTAGCCGGCAACACCAAATGCTTCAAGGCAGTACTGACGGCGATCCAGCCGCACCTGCCGGCTTCGCTGAAGCGCTAAGCGAGCGAGCACAAAAAAGCACCCTTCGGTGCTTTTTTTATGCCTGGAATTTGGTGTGAGCTTAAATACCAGCAACACCACAAGCCAACTGTGGGACGGGGGGCTTGCCCCCGATAGCGGAGTTTCAGCTACAGATAGGCTGACTGACACACCGCCATCGGGGGCAAGCCCCCTCCCACATTGTGAACTGTGCCAGGCCCGGGGTTATTGCTGGTTCTGGCCGAGGATCAGACGCCCCTCTTTATCGACCGGGATCTGGCCGCCTGGGTCACGATCCATACGCACCGAACCTTCCTTGCCATCCAAGGTGTAACGCACGTCATAACCGACGACCTTGTCGCTGATGTCGTTGACGGTGTTACAACGGGTTTGCGTGGTGGTGTAGGTATCGCGGTTCTGCATGCCTTCCTGCACCTTGTTACCGGCATAACCGCCACCGACCGCACCGGCCACGGTGGCCAGCTTCTTACCGTTACCGCCACCGATCTGGTTGCCCAACAGGCCACCGGCCAGCGCACCGACCACCGTACCGACGATCTGGTGTTGATCCTGCACCGGCTTCTGCCGGGTCACGGCGACGTCCTTGCAGACCTCGCGCGGGGTTTTAATCTGGGTTTTCACCGGCTGCACCGCCAGCACTTGCGCATACTCAGGGCCGCTTTTTACCAGGCTGTAGGTGGCAACAGCACCCCCGGCAGTCACACCGACAGCACCCAATACCGCACCAACCAGTAACGACTTGTTCACGTTGAACCTCCTGACCATCACAAACGGACCGAAAGATCCGCGCTATACCCAGCCTTGGAGCAAAAAAAAAGGCGCGAGTTCAATACTCGCGCCTTCTTTGTAACAGCAGATCAACAAACACCCATCAAGGGCGGTCGTCGACCTCCTTGCCAGTCGCGGCCGGAGGGATCAGGTCTTCGCTGTTGAGGTTCAGCCAGATCAGCACCACGTTGGCGATGTAGATCGACGAGTAGGTGCCCGCCAGAACGCCGATAAACAGCGCCAGGGAGAAGCCCCACAGGTTGTCGCCACCGAAGATCATCAGTGCTGCGATCGCCAGCAAGGTGGAAATCGACGTCGCCATGGTGCGCAACAGGGTCTGGGTAGTGGAGATGTTGATGTTCTCGATCAACGTCGCCTTGCGCAGTACGCGGAAGTTCTCGCGAACCCGGTCGAATACCACGATGGTGTCGTTGAGCGAGTAACCAATGATCGCCAGCACCGCGGCCAGCACAGTCAGGTCGAAGGTGATCTGGAAGTACGCCAGGATGCCCACGGTCACAACCACGTCGTGGATCAGCGAGACAATGGCGCCGACACCGAACTTCCACTGAAAGCGGAACGCCAGGTAGATCATGATGCCGACCAGCGCCATCAGCATGCCGAGGCCGCCCTGGTCGCGCAGCTCTTCACCCACTTGCGGGCCGACGAACTCGACGCGCTTGACCGCCGCCGGGTTATCACCGCCGACCTTCTGCAAGGCCTCGGCAACCTGGTGACCCAGCTGCGGGTCTTCGCCCGGCATCCGCACCAGCAGATCGGTGGTCGCACCGAAGCTCTGCACGATAGCTTCGTGATAGCCGGCCTTGACCAGCTCTTCGCGCACCTGAGTCACGTCGGCCGGCTTCTCGTAGGTCAGCTCGATGAGCGTACCGCCGGTGAAGTCCAGACCGTAGTTCAGGCCCTTATGGAACCAGCTGAACAACGCCAGAACGGTAAGGAGCACGGTGACGCCGAACGCAATATTGCGAACGCCCATGAAGTTGATTGTACGTAACATGGCAGCCCCTTAAATCCACAACTTCTTGAAGTCACGCCCGCCAAAGATCAGGTTGACCATTGCGCGGGTCACCATGATGGCCGTGAACATCGAGGTAAAGATACCGAGGGACATGGTCACCGCAAAACCTTTGACCGGGCCGGTGCCCATGGCAAAGAGAATCCCGCCGACCAGCAATGTGGTCAGGTTGGAGTCGAGAATCGCGGTAAATGCCCGGCCGAAGCCTTCGTTGATTGCGCGCTGCACGGTCATGCCCGCGGCGATCTCTTCACGAATCCGCGAGAAGATCAGCACGTTGGCGTCCACCGCCATCCCCATGGTGAGGACGATACCGGCGATGCCTGGCAGGGTCAGCGTAGCGCCCAGCAACGACATCAAGGCCAGCAGCATCACCATGTTGCCCGCCAGGGCCACGGTGGCGATGATGCCGAAGAAGCGGTAGATGGCGATGATGAACAGCGACACGAACAGCATGCCCCACAAGGCCGCATTGATACCCTTGGTGATGTTGTCGGCACCCAGGCTCGGGCCGATGGTGCGCTCTTCAGCGAAGTACATCGGCGCAGCCAGGCCACCAGCGCGCAGCAGCAGGGCCAGCTCGGACGATTCGCCCTGGCCGTTCAGGCCGGTGATGCGGAACTGAGCACCCAGCGGCGACTGGATGGTCGCCAGGCTGATGATCTTCTTCTCTTCCTTGAAGGTCTGCACCGGCACGTCTTTCTCGACGCCGTTGACCATTTGCTTGGTGTAGGTGGTGATCGGGCGTTGCTCGATGAAGATCACCGCCATGCTGCGCCCGACGTTGCTGCGCGTGGCGCGGCTCATCAGTTCGCCACCATGGCCATCCAGGCGGATGTTCACTTCAGGCGTACCGTGCTCGCCGAAACCGGCCTTGGCGTCAGTCACCTGGTCGCCGGTGATGATCAAGCCACGCTCGATCTGCGCCGCAGGGCGGTTGCCTTCACGGAACTCGAACGTCTCGGAAGTGGCTTTGGAAGCACCCGGCTCGGCGGCCAGACGGAATTCCAGGTTGGCGGTCTTGCCGAGGATACGCTTGGCTTCAGCGGTATCCTGCACGCCCGGCAGCTCAACCACGATGCGGTTGGCGCCCTGGCGCTGAACGATCGGCTCGGCCACACCCAGCTCGTTGACGCGGTTACGCACCGTGGTCAAGTTCTGCTTGATGGAGTATTCGCGGATTTCCGCCAGCTTGGCCGGGGTCATCGCCAGACGCAGTACAGGTTGACCGTTGAGGTCGGCCGGTACGATGTCGAAATCGTTGAAGTTCTTGCGGATCAGCGCACGGGCCTGCTCGCGGGACGCTTCGTCAGAGAAGCCCAGCTGGATGGCACCGTTGAGCTGCGGCAGGCTGCGATAACGCAACTTCTCTTTACGCAGCAGGCTCTTCACGTCGCCTTCGTAGACTTTCAGGCGCGCGTCGAGGGCTTTGTCCATGTCGACTTCCAGCAGGAAGTGCACACCACCGGACAAGTCCAGACCCAGCTTCATCGGGTGCGCGCCAATGCTGCGCAGCCATTTTGGCGTGGTCTGTGCCAGGTTGAGCGCGACAACGTAGTCGTCACCCATGGCCTTGCGCACGACGTCTTTGGCCGGCAATTGGTCTTCTTGCTTGGTCAGGCGCAACAAGCCGCCCTTCGCATCAGCTGCCAACGTTGCCGCTTTGACCTGGATGCCCGCATCGGTGAGCGCTTTGCTCGCGCGTTCCAGGTCAGCCTGATTGACCTTCAGCGAAGTGCTGGCGCCAGAGATCTGGATCGCAGGGTCATCAGGATAGAGATTGGGAGCGGAATAAATAAAACCGATCGCCAGCACCGCCAGGATCAGTAGGTATTTCCACAGAGGGTATTTGTTCAGCATCACGCCGCCCGCTTATAACGCGGGGCGCCTTGCGCGCCCCGTCGATTGGTAAAAGTTGTTACTCAGATCGCTTTGAGCGTGCCTTTAGGCAGCGTGGCGGCGATGGCGCCCTTCTGGAACTTCATTTCGACGGTGTCGGAGACTTCCAGAACCACGAAAGCATCGGAAACCTTGGTGATCTTGCCCGCGATACCGCCGGTGGTCACGACTTCGTCACCTTTCTGCAGGCTGCCGAGCAGGTTTTTCTGCTCTTTGGCGCGCTTGGCCTGTGGACGCCAGATCATCAGGTAGAAGATGACCAGGAAGCCGACCAGGAAAATCCACTCGAAACCACCGCCCATAGGGCCGGCAGCAGCAGGCGCAGCGGCATCAGCCATGGCGTTAGAGATAAAAAAGCTCATTTAGCACTCCAGTTGCAAATAGTGAATCTTAGGGTCGGAAAACTCAGTCCAAGGGCGGCACAGGGAGCCCGCGCTTGGCATAGAAGGCATCGACGAAGGCGGCCAATGTACCCTGTTGAATAGCCTCGCGCAAACCAGCCATCAGGACTTGGTAATGACGCAAATTGTGGATGGTATTCAACATGCTACCCAGCATTTCCCCACACTTGTCCAGATGGTGCAGATAAGCACGGGAGAAGTTCTGGCAGGTATAGCAGTCACAGGTGGGATCCAGCGGCGAATCATCATGGCGATGGAACGCGTTACGGATCTTCAGCACGCCTGTATCGATGAACAGATGCCCATTGCGGGCATTACGGGTTGGCATCACGCAATCGAACATGTCCACACCGCGGCGCACACCCTCTACGAGATCCTCCGGTTTGCCAACGCCCATAAGGTAACGAGGTTTGTCAGCAGGCATCAGGCCTGGCAGGTAATCCAGCACCTTGATCATCTCGTGCTTGGGCTCACCCACCGACAGACCGCCGATGGCCAGGCCGTCGAAGCCGATCTTGTCCAGGCCTTCCAGCGAGCGCTTGCGCAGGCTTTCATGCATGCCGCCCTGGACGATACCGAACAGCGCCGCGGTGTTGTCGCCGTGGGCGTTCTTCGAGCGCTGGGCCCAGCGCAGCGACAACTCCATGGAAACCCGCGCGACGTCTTCATCGGCCGGGTACGGCGTGCATTCGTCGAAAATCATCACGATGTCGGAGCCCAGGTCGCGCTGGACCTGCATCGACTCTTCCGGCCCCATGAACACTTTGGAACCGTCGACCGGCGAGGCGAAGGTCACGCCCTCCTCCTTGATCTTGCGCATGGCGCCCAGGCTGAACACCTGGAAACCACCCGAGTCAGTGAGGATCGGGCCTTGCCACTTCATGAAGTCATGCAGGTCGCCGTGCTTCTTGATCACTTCCGTGCCCGGGCGCAGCCACAGGTGGAAGGTGTTGCCGAGGATGATTTCGGCGCCGGTGGCGACGATATCGCGCGGCAGCATGCCTTTGACGGTGCCGTAGGTGCCGACCGGCATGAACGCCGGGGTCTCTACCGTACCGCGCGGAAAGGTCAGACGACCGCGACGGGCCTTGCCGTCAGTGGCCAGCAATTCAAACGACATACGACTCATAGTTGTTCCTCTGGGCCGCGTGGCGCCGGATTACGGGTGATAAACATCGCATCACCGTAGCTGAAAAAACGGTATCCATTGTCGATGGCAGCCTGATAAGCAGCCATGGTTTCCGGATAACCGGCAAATGCCGACACCAGCATCAACAGCGTGGATTCCGGCAAATGGAAGTTGGTCACCAGCGCATCGACCACATGAAACGGCCGGCCTGGGTAAATAAAGATATCGGTGTCGCCGCTGAACGGCTTGAGCACGCCATCACGCGCCGCGCTTTCCAGGGAACGCACGCTGGTGGTGCCCACGGCAATCACCCGCCCGCCGCGCGCCTTGCACGCGTTGACCGCGTCCACGACGTCCTGGCTGACTTCCAGCCATTCGCTGTGCATATGGTGGTCTTCGATGTTATCCACACGCACCGGCTGAAACGTGCCGGCCCCCACGTGCAGGGTCACATACGCGCTCTCGACGCCCTTGGCGGCAATCGCATCCAGCAGCGGCTGGTCGAAATGCAGCCCGGCCGTCGGCGCCGCGACGGCACCGAGGCGCTGGGAATACACCGTCTGATAGCGCTCGCGGTCCGCATCTTCGTCGGGGCGGTCTATATAAGGAGGCAACGGCATATGGCCGACGCGCTCCAGCAGCGGCAACACTTCCTCGGCAAACTTGAGCTCGAACAACGCATCATGACGCGCCACCATCTCGGCCTCGCCACCGCCATCGATCAGCAGAGTCGAACCCGGTTTCGGCGACTTGCTGGAGCGCACGTGGGCCAGCACGCGATGGCTGTCCAGCACCCGCTCCACCAGAATTTCCAGCTTGCCGCCGGAAGCTTTCTGGCCAAACAGCCGCGCCGGAATCACCCGGGTATTGTTGAACACCATCAAATCGCCTGGGCGCAAATGCTCAAGCAAATCAGTGAATTGACGGTGTGCGAGGGCACCGCTGAGCCCGTCCAGGGTCAGCAGTCGACTGGCGCGACGCTCGGCCAAAGGGTGGCGGGCGATCAGCGAATCAGGGAGCTCAAAAGTAAAGTCAGCAACGCGCATGATGGGGTTCGTCTAGCAGGGCCGGGAAGTCTAGCGGAAATAGTCAAAATTGACCATGAAACGTGATTGACCAACGGTAATCTCATCTCTATACTTCGCCGCCATTGAGCCCTGATGGCGGAATTGGTAGACGCGGCGGATTCAAAATCCGTTTTCGAAAGGAGTGGGAGTTCGAGTCTCCCTCGGGGCACCATCTTAAAAAAAGACCTTGAAATTCAAGGTCTTTTTTTTCGCCTGTCGAAAAGTGGGCAACCAGCAAAATCCCCGACCAGCGCAACATCAACTTGAAACACAGCCCCTTGTGGGAGCTGGCTTGCCTGCGATAGCGTCAGCCGCAACACCCTCAAACCACCAGACTAACTACCCGCCACTTCACCCTCCTCCGTCACCCCATTGGCCAACATCCCATTCGCCAAATCATCCACCACCGCCTTCGCCATCTCCCCCAAATAATGCGCCGCCCAGGCATAACGATCCGCGCCCGTGTCCATGGCGGCATCCAACGCCAGCAGTTTTGAACAGTGGAGAAGTTCGGAGGCATGCTCCAACGCATCGCGGATGGGCACGCCGGCGTTCACGCGGAATAGTCGGTGAAGGTTGGGCTGCTTGCCACAGGTGGAAAAGGTGATGACGCCGAGGGTTTTGTTGAGGGGTGGGTTGATCATTGGGCACCTCCTGGATGGGCGGAGGTGTGGGTGGTGGGGTTGTGAGGGTATGGCCTGTCAGAAACGCTCATTGCTTAAGCTCCTAATATAGTGAGCCTATTGTTTCTCGGATTCTCAAGTCCGGTCGCTGGGTTGGAAGCGACGGGGAGGAAGTTAGCGCAGGAGCGATTGGGGTTGAAAGTCAGTATCTGTGGCGAAAAATTTCCGTTAGGTCGGTCGGGGTTGGCGAACGACGCCGATTCTCCCCCAGATGCAGGAAACAACCGGGGTCTGCCCCCGATTACCTCCGGGAAAACGTGTTGGTTTAATGGGCATCAGAAATGACCGTGTGCGCCGACGCGATGGCTGATATCTTTCCCGCGCGCCCAATCGCGTCCAATCAACGCCGATCCCATCAAGGAAGATAAAAACAATGAAAGTAGTGCTCATCGCTTCGCTAGGAATGTTGTCGCTGACTCAAACATCACTATCCTTCGCGGATAATGCTAATGGAAAAAATCTCTATCTACAGCGATGCAGCATGTGCCATGGAATGGATCTCAAAGCAACAGGACCGCTGGCTAAAAAAAGTAATCCGCCGACGCCTGATCTAACAACGCTCGCTTTCAAAAAACGATTAAATGATTATCCGGGCGTGATTGTGTCTTCGATAATACTTCGCCCAAATGGCGACTTAATTCCAAGAACCTTGCGTGAGAATGGAATAAAGCTATCGCCGCACTCATGGAGCGTTAAGGATTTTCGCGATTTAAATCAATACATGGGTGGCGTTATTTCAAAAACCCGATGACCGTCGAAGTGCCTGGTCCTGTGCTGTCTGCGTGGATTGACATGACGCTTTAAGCGCTCTGCCAACAGTTCAAACTCGATACCTTTGCTACAGATTGGCCTACGCTGGAGCTGCAGGCTGCCGAGAAAGAAACGAAGAACGCGCTGCGGTTATCGCAGGAACTCAACGGCTCAACAGCCACATGAACGGTGATTTTTAGAATAGCTAACATGACGACCAAGCCTTCTGCGCAAGTATCCCGCGCTGAGTACGCGCGACGGATAAATCGTGTACTCAACTACATCGATGCTCACCTCGATCAGCCGTTAGATGGCGCGCAGTTAGCCGACATCGCCAATTTCTCGCGCTTCCATTTTCATCGAATTTTCGCCGCATGGATGGGCGAAACGCTTGGCAGCTATGCACAGCGTCGACGGCTCGAGAAGGCGGCCTTCCGGCTGTCCTGTGGTAGCCATGAAACAGTACTTGAAACAGCGTTGGCCACCGGCTTCCATTCGGGTGAAGCGTTTGCGCGAGCCTTCAAACTCAAGTTCGGCTGCACGCCATCGACCTGGCGCTCCACGACTCTTCAGCGGCTGAAAATGCAGGCGTCCGCGATCGGACAGCAACCAGGCAACCAAGAGAGCAATCCTGATCAGGTCTTCAGCAATATCCATCAGGAAGGCGAGCCCGCGCTCGGTGAATCTGACGTCTCTTATCGGCTAACGGAAACTTGTGCCATGGATGTACGTATCGTTGATTTACCAAAAGCACGCGTCGCGTATCAACGTTTGATCGGACCATATGGGCCCGCCATCGGCGAATTTTGGCGCGGCACCATTGCCCCGTGGATGCACTCAAATGGCCTCAGTGATGAAACGTGTTATGGCATAGGTCATGACGACCCGTCTCTCACTCCAGCCAACAAGTGCCGCTATGACGCGTGCGTCGAAGTACCCGCTCATTTTGTTGCTAGCGGCCAGGTAGATATTCTAACTCTGCCGGGCGGCCGTTATGCCGTAGCGAGTTTCAAAGGGAAAGCTGAGGTTTTAGGTAACGCCTGGATGTGGCTGACGCGTGAATGGATGCCGTCCAGCGGACTACAATGCGACGATAGGCCTTGCTTCGAGATGTTTTCTGCGACCACGGCACTTGACCCCCACACCGGTGAGTTTAGTTGCGACATCTGCATTCCAGTGCGAGCGCTGTAACGCAATTCCCGCGTGCCGCATCGTTTAGGGGCGTGAGCGCATCGCATTCACCAGCCACTATCGTTATGCCATGCAGCTGCATGGCATAACGCAAAATCGAGCAAGCGATAAGAGCCCATATCCCTAACGACGCATTCGTTAAAATCCCTCCTTGATCTAGTTGCACAGGTGAAAATCAGACGAGTTAATTCTCTTCACTCGAAATGGTTTACGGTCTAAAGCGGGCGATCACCACCAGCAGCTATGGGGCGAGAGCGGGGATTCGGAATAGGCCGCATTCGGCCAATAGCTGCCTGTCGGAACCGGCTGAAATAGCCCCAGAGCGGTCATCTCCGCGTTCCAGTATTATCATGCCGATCTTCGGACTATTTATTGGTAGGTTGATCCATGGTCAGAAGCGTTAGGCTTCAAAAAAACTGCATACACGGCATCTGATCGAGACAGCTGAAGAGGTGGTACTTGATGACAGCCTTGTTGGAAAGCTATGGGCGCTCAATCAAGGTGACAGATTTGAGTTGAATTCAGCTTCTCTCACTTTATGGGCTGGCTGGTGAAATGACTGCATGAGCAAGCCTGAACCGGCCAAGTATAAAACGAGTAGCTGGTCACTTTCTTCCCGCGAAATAGAATTCCGAACCGCTAGATTTGGATAGCGGACTACAGTGATCACTTTAGAGCGATAAGGCGTGGGCCTTCACGCTGCCAAGCAGCTCGACGCCATCGATGGCGCTTGAGCTCAATCGCGCGTTCGGCAAGGCTGAGGGGGTTGACCAAAGCCATCACAAGCCAGATCGCCGAGCCGTTGTATGTACCGTATGATGACGCCGCCAGCAATCGGGCAGGTGAGTTGAAACGGCCCGCGTGGATATCGATAGACTGGACGCTTCGATTTTTTAGGATGTAATGCTCATGTTCAAAGCTGCCCTCGCTTCCTTGCTGTTGACCTGCACTTTTTGCGCTCACGCCGGTACGACGGTCGATGTGTCGAAGATTTACGGCAAGATCCAGTTCGTGAACAGCTATCCCGACTACAAGGTGAAAGTGGTGAATCAGTACCCCGACCTTAAGGTAAAGAAGGTGGTTTCCTGGCCTGACTCTGTTGGCAAATGGCAAACCGTCGACAGCTACCCCGACTACAAGATCCAGATCGTCGATTCCTATCCGGACTTCACTATTGAATATGTGGAGAGCTGGCCTGGGGTCAATTGATCGCGGCAAGCCGTTGCAGGTGGCCTGAGACGGCTTGTTGGGCGGGTTGGCCAGGGCAGGGCGTTTCACGATCGAGCAATTTGGCGGTGAGGAGTACGCCCAGTTCGCTCAGTTGATGGATCGCCAGGGCGATGTCGCGGTGTTTGCCGTTCAGGTCTTCGTACAGGTCGAGCAGCAGTTGAACCGCCTGCAGGTTATTCGTTCTGCGATAGATCAGTGATGCCTTCGTACGTCTCATCTCATGAGTGCCATACATGGCTGGATCAAGGCCAACGGCCTTCACCCAGCCTTTGACGATACGAGCGTATTGGCGAGTGGATAGATGGACTGTGTTTGTTCAGTAATCTTGAACTGCGCTGGCCGCTGCGTTTTCTGCTGCATCACATGGCTCGTGATGATACGTGCTCGCCATGGACGACGTCGCGCACGCGGAGCATGGTTAAGTCGCAAGCTCGAAGTTTGCTGTCGATGGCCAGATCGAAGAGAGCCAGCTCCCTGGTTCTTTCCGCAATTTGAAGCCTTACTCGGATGGCCCAGATATCTCTCAGTTGTAGCGGGGGGTTCTGGCCCACCAATTTTCCTTTGTTCCAGGGCTGACGGCTGCGGGTAGCGATGATGCTCATGACATGTCCTCCACGTGTGGAAGGACAAGGATGGCAAACCAGAGCAACGGTCGCTAGGAGCCCGTAGCCACTAGGAGCATTGATGAAGTCGAGTCAGGCATATGCGAGCGGAAGCCGGGCTGCCACTTGCCCCCAGCATCTTCTGATTTCTTTAATAATGCCGCTGTCAACCAGCTTGTTCGTAGAGACCTCACATACCGACAAATGCTCTAACAGCCATTCATCTGTCCATCCCGCCCATTCACCTGCAATGGATTTGAGGTTTCCTTCAAGCACAGGGAAAACTTCATTCCAAAGGATGCTGTGAATTTCTTGGGGCGAATAGCCTGTCTCCAGGACTACGCGAGCAACATAGTCAAAAGTCGCGTCGGTGATCTCGGTATCGAGAAAAAACTCTGAAAGTGCCTGCCAGATCTTCAGGCGGTTTGCGTCGACAGTTTTCATACAATATCCCGAAGCTTGAATGGCGCCCAGCGGCTAGAGGTTATAGTAGCCGAAACGTTCAGACAGATATTCGCCGTCAGAATGGGCCGCTTTCGACCCAATACAGCCAGTTAAAATTGGCGGTGACCGACCAGAATCGGTCGATCGTGAGGTGGAGCCGAGCCCGTTCGGCTACCCCCTAGACGCAACGCTTAAAGCGAATAAACACTTCACCTGTTTACTCGTATATTTTTCCGCAGTACAAAAAATTAGCGAATTGCCGCCAAGGATTGGAGCCTTGAAGCCCCTGATCGACGCCAAAATTACTGTCCTCGGCCCATGCAATAGCTCCGTCTAGGAAGGCTTCTATCGTCCCGTTTTCCCAGTCACCATTCGATTTGTCTTCCGCCAGGGCGTGGGCAAAAGCCAGAAAGGTATTGGCGTCCTTGACCTGATCCAATTGCTCATGAAGCTCCATGGGTTTCTCCGCTCAAAGTCATAAGTAGCTCGTCGGATTATCCATAGAGCGAATAATGTCCGCTTCTGGCCGATTTCTGCCTGTCATATCCGGCAGAAGTCGACCACTAACTGACTGCCAGCCAGAAGAAAAGGCAACGTTCACGAAAATCGGCCTCGGCAAATAAATCCCCCCTCTCCCCTCATTGCTCTAGATCGAACATCCTCGCGAACCGGTCATACCGTCAACCGATAGGTAGACTGCACCAACCCCGAAGCAAAGCTGCAGCTGGATACTAGTTCCAAGTCAATGTCCTGCTGAAGGGCCCCAAACAATCGCCTTCCCGATCCGATCAGTACGGGAACAGTGGTAATCACCATATCGGCGACTAACCCATCGCGCAGGAAGGATTGCACCAACTGCCCGCCATCGACATAGACACGATGCACGCCTTGCCCATCCAGTTCGGCCATCAGGTCCCCTGGTGCGAGGTTTGAGAAGCGCAGCTTGCCCTTCAACGCCTCGGGCACCGGCGTACCGGCCAGTTGTTCAGACAGCACCACGACGGGCCGGTCGTAGAACCATGTGTCGAAGGTCAGCACCTTCTCATAGCTGCCTCGCCCCATCACGATCACATCCTTGTCGGCAATGAAGGCGCAGTAGCCATGATCTTCAGTTGGATCATCACGCTGCAAAAGCCAATCAATGTCGCCATCTGGCCGGGCGATGAAGCCGTCCAGGCTGACGGCGATGAAAACATGTGCAGTGGCCATCAGGACCTCCTAATTGAAACGACGTTTATTCATACTTGATCATAAGCCGAATAAAAGGTTCGCCTTCGCTGACTGCCGTTCATAGGTACGATCCCATAAGCGCCAAGATGGCAACAGGGCCAAGCTAAACCGTTTCTATGAACTTAGAGACTGTTGAGAGTGCCGTCGCGGTCGTTGAACTCCCATATTATTCTTTCTCCAGCGTGACGCGCCCAAGTCTACTTGGTGAGCGACGACATTGAGGCATTTCAGCCCTTTTTGATTTTTCAGAGTTTGACTATAATTACCCTAAGTCATACGAAGTTGAAAGCACTGTCAGATACCTCGGAGTCGAGGTCGACGATGCCTTTAAGACGGCGGAACAGACGAAAGTCTGACTATTTATAACGACAGTCGACTCTAAACCGTCGCTATCCGCCCCGGAGCGGTCGATCGAGCCTCGGCCTTAACTCAATCATTCGGCCTGTAGGCGACTCCGCGTGCTAAATTGATATTTTCGAGTCGAGTTACCTTCACGCCAGGTGGTAAGTGGCAAGTGCTGTTTGCAAGCCATTCCGACCGGTGACTTAAGGAGCTAGTTTCCTATACAACTGCAGGTAAACCATTATGGAAAACTATCCTGCCCCTGAGAGAGGATATGTATATATCCTCGGGGTTAAAGACATCGAACTTCCGGTGTGCAAGATCGGAAGAACCGCTAGAGATCCTGCTGTTCGCTGTGCAGAAATAAATCAGAGCTCGACGGGTGATTTTCTTTGGGAGGTAACCCATCAGATTGCAGTGAACGACTGCCAGAAGTTTGAGTCGCTGGTTCATACAAAGCTCCTGCCACTCCGACAGAGAAGGCGTGAGTTCTTCAATCTTCACCCGGACGATGCAATTCTTGCGGTTCAATCCATACTCGCGTCGGTATCGGACGTAAGTGCAGTAACCATCATGGAAGCGCAAAAAGAAGACATCGATGTATCAAAAGCGGGTGCTCCTCCCCGCAAACAGTCTACGCGCTCCAGCAGGAACACCCTATACGCCCATCTATTACACGGATTCACCGAATTGCTGGGTATTAAAGGACGACCATTCGGCCAATTAAACAAACCCTCCTTTGGAATTAGTGATGGACACGAAGGAGTTCAATGGAACCTCGCGATATACCCGAACGATGGGAAAGCGCGCGTGGGAGTTAATCTCGAGGGCTTGCAATACAGCGGCTGGCCGATTGCAACGCTGATAAAATCCGAACTGGAAATCCCTGCGTTACTACGACTTGTGCCAGATATACTCGATCCTCAGGACATCACCCTGCGTTTCGCGAGAGACGCGTGGCAGCTAAGTTCAAGACCGAAAATCCTGGAGGACACTTTAGGTGGACGCGAGTTTCGTCTCTCCGAAATCACCGATGGGTTATGGCGTTCAATACTCACCGAAGCCATCGGCTGCCTCAACAAAGACCGGAGCTACCATGGCCGAGCCCGCCAAGCTGTGACCGTGCTGAGAAAGGATGGGGCAGACGCGAATTCGACGTTTATGTTGGTTTCGCCTCACCTGACTATTTGGACTCCAATTGACCCATTGAGCGACTCGATCGAAGCGTTGTCCGCTGCGATTGATCGCTTAAAGCCCGTCCATGAATGGGCATCGAAGGTGAGCGGCGGTTAGGGTCGGCATTTGAAAAAAACGCCAACCAACTACACAATCAACCGGGCGTTTGGGCGTTTTCGCGTCGCGCAATTCCTCCGGGTCGGCGCAACCAAGCGCCGTTTATTGCGACCTTAGCCGACAGAACAATCGGGGAGTGACCCCGATTACCTTAGTTAGGCATTTTTATCCGACCTACGCAGGATCCATGTGAAGAAAGCAAAAGCGATTACCAAAAAGAAATCATCCGGCCGTGGCTTTGAGATGTCCTCGTTTTGTGGGTGGGATGGAGAGACTTTAGTTCTGAACATACTTGGAACTCCGAGCGCCAAAAAGGATGCCATCGGCAAGGCGAAAGGAAGTCAACTCAAGATCAGCGTCACCGCCGCACCCGTAGCAGGCAGGGCGACGGACCACATGGTTAAGTTTCTCGCCCGAGAGTTTGACGTCTCGGTTTCTGACATCACGGTTGTGTTCGGTCGTTTTAATTTGAACAAGCAAATGCGTATAAGGGCGCCCGGAAGCTTACCTGCCGTAGTGGCCAAGGCCCTGTCAGAAGCAGAAAGCACCTGACCATTCGCTACGGGCGCGTGCAGCCTAATGAGCCGCCCTGCTGTCATGGACTGTTCCAGTGTCTGCTTGCAATAAAAGGGGGGACAGATTTATTTTCTGCACTCTAAGCGTCCGCTTCTGGCCGATTACTGCCCTTGGCGAGAGGCAGAAAACGGCCAATGGGTGCCACCTTAGACGTATGCTTCCAGAAACGGACGATCATGGATATCTGCGTGTGCCGCAGCCCCCGCCCAAAGTGGACGCGGTCGATTCGCTTCACTGGCAGAGTTATTCTAATATGCGAAACTGAGAAGAAAATACGCATTGTTGACTTTTTACCGAGGTTTTTATGGAGCAAGGGGAACTGTCTGATAGCTGTTACAATTCTTTAACCTTAGAAGAAGTCTCTTCGCTATCAAGAATCAGAAACCACTACAATAAAAAGCCTGTATTTTCGTTCAGTGCTGAAGAAACACTGGAACTTATAGATCGTGCTTTCGAGGCGATGGGTAGACCCTACAGAACTAGAATCGATGCCGAGACAATTAAGTTCGGCCGATACTCCGGCGAACTTGATGGCGTATTTTTAATGATATCTGATGCACTAAGAACTTACGATCTTGCTACTCATTTCTATTCGACACCTACAGAAGCTAAAGCGTCATATACGCACCATAAGAAAAATATAAAACACGCTCGTAAAAAACTAGATAATGGTTTTGTAGATATTTTTGACGTTGTTAATGGCATGCTCCCCTCTGCGTGGTCCACATATAATACTGAAAAACTTCGTAATTCCTTAAAGGCTTTAAATGAAGTCCGAAGCCTACTTGACGAACAAATCGACTTAATTGACTTTGAAGGTCGCCCTGACAGTCGTGCTGAGTCTTTTGTCAATGGGGTATGTATGTATCTAGCTTGGAACGCAAATATCAGACCTACTAAACCTATTACTGATAGCCTTGAAAAAACTCCTCTACTGAGATTTCTCGAGGTTTTTTATCCTGTTGAGGCAAAAGCTATTTTATCCAAGGTTTATGACCGAGAGCGTGGCCTGCCTACGCATGAAAGGATAGGGGCAAAATTTATCTCACCCAAGTAGGGGGAATTTTCTATCCCTATGTCACCCTGCAATCCCCCCCATGCGTCTGCTCTGAAAATTTGTAAATTTACCTCGTGTCCTTTCTACGAGGTGAAAAAATGAGCGAATTGATTGATCTTGTTTTGGCTTTAGCTGTTTTAGTTCGAGCCATCACTCAACTCCTTTCAAAATTACGACGATAACTTGTCAGGAAGAAATTCTACTGACGCCTCCTTTTGGTTCTCTCTCAGCCTCAAGGAGGCTTACTCCCATGTCGGCATCGCTGGGATGAGAAGGACATTTACTTAAAGCGTGCCCACCGAATGTTTCGCATGTTCTTCAAGGTAAGCAATGGCCGCTAATAGCCGACTTCTGCCTGTCACGAAGGGCTGAAGTCGGCCAGAAGCAGTTGCTCATGAGCCTAGAAATATATAAAAATGCTAACCTCGCATGGGCGAAGTAGCCTCAAAAGGTCATAAAAAACTCGGGGAATCGAAATGGAGGAAACGTTTTTCGGTGCTCAATTTAATGCTTTACAGAAAGGAATCGTGATGAAGTATTCCGCCATTTTTTTGTGGATTCCCGTTATAACACTTGCAGTCACATTGCCGGCCGCGGCCGTAGAACCCTCCCAGCGTCTTCAGCGCGCCTCAGGTTTGTGGAAGGTAACACCGTCCACCTCGCCGTTTTCCTGGGAGATTTGCGTCGATCAGCCAAAGGACAGGCTGATCGACGACGACTTATGGTCCGACTTCGAACAGGAATGCAAGATCGAATCGGAAAGCGGCAAAGGCGACGGCTACAATTTTAAATCAAGCTGCCCAGACGCGAAGCTGGCAGGCTCGTTCAGCGGCGATCTTGCGAAATCGTACGTACTGACGGCCGATACTTCGTTTGACTTAAACGGGAAAATCAAAACGCAGCACACCGTCATCAATGGCATCTTTCAAGGCGCATGCCCTGCGGACATGGAACCGGGGGTCAAAAAAATGCGCGGCGGTATGAAGATGAAGAGCCTGTACATTAACCGATAAGCGGTTAAAGGTTGTACATCGCATCAGCAAATTGACTGTTGCCGTCAGCATGAGAATGACCCATTTAGTAAAAAGTTGGTGATCCAAGCTCAGATAACTTGCTGGTAGCTGGCATGCATTTAGGAGCGCTCGGCTTTGCTCATATCAAGCGCTCAGGGAGCACCTACGCCATTGCTTACGAAAGGTGAGTCAAGTACGGGCAGCAAACTGTCTTTCGATAGTTTTCTTCGCGAATGAAAACTTGCCAGGAACGCTAAAGGGGGCACATTTTTCTGAACGACTCTGACGTCCGCTTTTGGCCGTTTTCTGCCTGTCCGGGCGGTCAACTTTCGCCCCATCGCAGTCGTTGATAACACCCCTGTCGATTGATGTGGGCGAGCATTTAAACATTGAAAGCAAGTGCCAGGAGCGGGGTGCCGCCAGCAACGACGATTCGCCAGTTCACAAAAGCTGCACACTCCACAATCGCTTCAAATTGTTCAGGACAGCGGCGCTTGAAGCTCTGGGCGTTGTCGATGACCAATGAAAGCGTTTGTCCGCTTTGGACGTGGATAGACGACATTTCTGCGGTGGGGTCATCGAGATATGAAAGACAATCAACCCAAGCGTCCATATTGCGGCCGTAGAAGCTAGGAAAGCCGAATTTTTCTGCGAAAACACTGTGGAATGTTTGCCAGTCAGTAATCAGGTTTGCATCCACTTGCACCATTGTCAGATAAACCTTCGCCACGTTGGAAAAAAACAGATATGGCGGTCTCGCAAGGTGAAGTCAATTGCTGACTGCATATTTGCGCAATCCAGGGCTCAATCCGCTACAAACGACGTTGCAGTGGCCGCTTCTGGCCGACTTCGGCCTATCGCAACCGGCAAATTACTCTTTCTCCAGCGCGATACGCCCAAGCCGACTTGGTGAACGACGACATTGAGGCGTTCGCAGCCCTTTGGACTCTTCAGAGTCTGACCCCGATTACCTGCTGAAAGACACCCACTGAATCAGTGATCAACATCCCGGCCAGGTACACCATCAACACCGCCACACCCGCATCCAACCAGCGCCACACCACTGGCGCCTGGAACAGCCGCGTCAAACGCTGACATCCCAGCGCCAGTATCACAAACCACACCAACGACGCCGTCATCGCGCCGCTCGCGAACAGCGCTTGTTGGCCGGTGGGTTTGGCTGCGCCGATCGAGCCGATCAGCACGACGGTATCAAGCCAGGCGTAAGGATTGGCAAACCCGAGCACCAGTGCGGTGCGCAGCAAGCCTCGCTGCGAGTGACCGCCTTGCGTGTTGGGCATGGACTGGTTACGTAGGCAGGCCAGCAAGCGTTGACCGCCAAACCAAAGCAAATACGCCGCACCGGACAGCAGCAACAGCGCCACCACACCCGGCCGACTTCCCAGCAATGAACCCAACCCTGCGACGCCAACAGCGATCAGTAGGACATCGGCGAGTACGCAGATAGCAACCACGGCCCAGATCGGACCCCGGCCCACACCTTGGCGGATGACCAAGGTGTCTTTCGGACCAGGCGCGGCGAACAGCCCCATGCCCAAAAGCAAGCCTTCGAGGTAAAGAGCGTTGAAGTTTAGAAACATGGGATGTTCGAACCCGCGAGAATATTAGAGAAGTTGAATCGGTTGATTACCGAACTTGGTGTGCGGACGTTTATGGTACTATTTAAATTGATGGTTGCGAGCGGGAAAAATATAGCAGCGTTTGAACAAAGGAAAATGAATCTTTAGTGGCCTGAGAGATTGCTGAATATCCATCAACAATTTTTTTGTAGTCCTGCAGCATGGCATCAGACATTTGCAGGATGCCGAAGCCTGATCGAACAATGGATTCACAGCACGTTTTTATTTGAGTCATCGCTATATCCAAAGATGATTGTAAAGGAATGCAACACACACAAGGTTCGCAAGCATGCGAGAAACCACGACACTGGATGTAGCCAACCCAAAAGGGACCTATCCATGTCCTTCACCACGTCGCTAGCAGGTCGCAAGTGTGCATCGCTCGATATACGTAGCGGCGAGCAGGTTGTCCTTTTTGGCGAACAACGTGACGACTATCACCAAGGACCGGAGATCAACACTCGAATATGAACATCAGAACACGCGATACGCTTCGAGCCTTGGTTATGCGACGCAGCCGAGAACTGGGAAAGCCCCTGACAGCCCTGGCCAAAGAAGCCGGCATTTCCCGAACCTACCTCTACGGATTGACCGGCGGAGCCTCACAAGATCCCTCAGTACGCACCCTGATCAAACTGGCCAAGGCGTTGCAGGTTTCGCCGCTGCTGTTATTCCGCTACTTCGCCGACCTGGCTGGCGCACCGGGCGATGCCTGTTCAATGGCAACCACTAATCGCGCCACCGGCCTGCGTGACCCCAGCGACATAGCTGTCTTCAACGCGGATGTCACCACCCCAGACCAGACCGTGGTGCTGCCCGGTGAGACGTTTCAGAAAACCTGGGAGATCCAGAACCTTGGCGCCCGCCCGTGGCGCGGTCGGAAATTGGTACGGGTCGACGGCGAATACGTAATCGCTCGCCGCAGCGCGTCCGGCGTTCCCTTGGAAGTGGTGATGGACACCCACCTGCGCAGCCTGAACAACGAAATCCCCATCGCCGACACCCTGCCCGGCCAGCCGGTACGTATCAGCGTGGAGTTCGGCGCCCCAAGGGAGACCTGCACACTCACGTCGATCTGGCGTATCGAAGATGAACAGGGCCAGCCTTGTTATGGACCCGCCTTCATCCTGCATGTAATCGTCAACGTCATGGCACGTTAAGGCCCGACGGGAGCCCCACAAATCTGTCCCAAACTCTGTGCCTGATGACGGGCGTCTATCAATGTAGACCGCAACGGCATTTACACCCCCATAAAAATAAAACCTCGACTACTGTATTAAACCAACTAACCCCCTCTTCCTTATTACACAAAATCAAAAAAACACATTGCACGCCCCTTCAACTCATCCAAAAGTCTTAACTCCCTACTAATAGGTCGTGGTTTTACAAACAGACATTGACGCATTTATCCCGCCAGGAATAAGGAACCCCACAGGGGCTGGCGGTTTATCTCAATGGCGTGCGGATCAATGAAGCGTTCCGCGATACCGTGAATTTCGACCTGGTGCCCTGCGTGGCCATCGACTGCGCTGATGCATGCCGGTTTCAATGTGAAGTTCTGAGTCGCTCAGCGTCTGAACCAATCCGGTACAGGCCCCACCGCATCCCCTACTTCACCTGCGCTTCCTCCAACAGCCAACGCGCAAATACCTGGATGGGCGCGCGGCTCAGTTCAAGCGGTTCGGGTAACACGAGGCAAAAGGCCTTGGCGACATTCTTCTCTTGTGGCCATGGCGCGACCAGCCGGCCTTGCGCCAGTTCGGCTTCCACGTACAGGCGCGGTACGAGTGCCACGCCGAGCCCCGCCAGCGCGGCTTCGATCAGCATCGCATGCAAATCGTAACGCGCGCCCATCGCGGCGTTGCTCAGGACAATCCCGGTTTGCTGGGCGTAACGCTGCCAGGCATCCGGGTTCTGTCGTCGGTGTAATCGCGGCAGTGAATCCAGAGCCGTTGCCTGCTTGCCCGGCTTCAGCAGGCCAGGGTGACAAACCGGAATTAACACTTCGTTCAACAGGCGGTGCGTCTGCATGCCCGTCCACGCCGGGTGCTCAAAATGGATGGCGGCATCGAAACCGCTGCCGGCGAGCACGAACGGCTCCATACGTTCCGAGAGGTGTACGCAGATATTCGGGTGTTGCTGGCCAAAGCCGGCCAACCGCGGAATTAGCCAGCGCAGGGCAAAGGTTGGGCTGACGGCGATATCCAGGCTGGCGCCGTCGCTGGGCTGGCCCATCAAATACTGGCTGTCCCTGTCGAGCCGGTCGAGTAGTTCGCGCACTTGGGCCGCGTAGCGCTCACCGTTGGGCAAGAGCCGCACGCGGTTGCCAACACGCTCGAATAACGTGACCCCCAGAAACGCCTCCAGACGGCCTATCTGCCGGCTGATGGCGCCTTCAGTCAGGGCCAACTCGTCTGCGGCACGGGCGAAACTGCCATGCCGGGCTGCGGCTTCAAAGGCCATCAGGGCAGCGTTACTCGGGAGCTTTCGACGCATGGGCATTCCTGGTTCAAGTCAAGGCCTCCACCTTGATGTTTAATCACTGAAGAGTGCCGAAAAGTCGTTTTATGGATCATTACCGTGTCACTAGCATGATTAAACATCAACCAACGAAGTGACATGATGATTTATACAGTCGAATGCAACTACGCTGACCACGCCAGCGAAGCTGAGTGGAATGCGTTTTACAGCCTGGAAAAACTGCCAGCGCTGATCTCGGTGAGCGGATTCAGCTCCTCGCAGCGTTTCAAAGCCTTGAGCGGCGATTGCCCGGCCTACCTGGCCCTGCATTCAGTCGACACGCTTGCCGTGTTGCAGAGCGACGAGTACCGCCAAAAAGGGGGAGGCAATTTTGCCCGTTGGCAGTCGCACATCACTGATTGGAAGCGCAACCTCTATGCCGGGCTGGACCGGGCAGTTGGCGTGGGCGCCGACGAATTCCTGTTGGTCAGTGAACAAGGCCCTCAAGTACTGATTGGATTAGGCCTTACACCTGTAGCGCTGCACGCGGTTGCGTTGGACAAGAACCCTGCACACCGTTGGCTGGCCAAACTGGGTTGCACTCAGGCAAGGGCCAGCGATCTGCAGGGGCTGAAGGTATATAGCGCAATGACCATGCAGTTAGTGTCATGAGCCACGCGGACATAAATCACTGGAGGCTTGCCGGCCGGCACAGTGATCTAGGTTTTACCCCGAAGGGTCTTACCGGATGACCAATCACCTTCATAGGGGCCCGACTTAGCGGCCTCTTGTTCGCGTTTAACCTTCTCGTCGGTTTGCTGCCTAAGTTTGTTTCGATCACACAGACAACATCACTACTCAATCAACGCCGCGCAGCCTGCGCCCATCCGGTCCATACAACTTGTTACCAATAACCGAATTCAAAAACCCGACAACCCGCTGATTACTCGCCATCCGCAGCCCCAACGCCTCGCCATTGGCGATATTAAGCTGCCGCGCCCGCCGCGCCAGTGCCTGCACTTCCCGCCAGGCCGCGACGCAATCGGCATCCTGCGCCGCCTTCAGCGCCCCCTGCCGCCCTGCCCCATAGCCGAGCTTCAACTGCGCCCCAGACCGAATCGCTTCCAACTGCTCCAGCTTCTGCAACGCCGCCTGCTTGCACGCCGTCAGTTCCTGCAGTTTTTCACCGTCGACCTTGGCCTGGGCCAATGCACGCCGTTCCAGTTCCAGCCAGTCGATCAGTTCGACGATCGCCTGCTGCTGCAACTCCAAGTGTTTCGCCAGACTCATAGGTACCTGCTGCTCATCGACCAACGCTCATGGAAGGGTTTCGCGCACGCTGGAGGCCAGGCCGTCGAAGATCGAATCCGCGCTGACCTGATAGGTGCCACTGTCGATGGCCTGGCGCAGCGCCGCGACTTTCTCCATGTCCACGTCCGCCGACGTCGCGACCTGCGAGCTGGCGGTGCTGCTGGAGACTTGCACGCCGTCGTCTAGGGTGGCTTCGAGAGGTTGCAGTTCCACGCGTTGATTACCGCCCGCTTTGCTGTCAGCGGGCGCCAGGGTGTTGGTCAGGTTTGCACTTATGATTTTCACGTTAGAGGCTTCAATTGGCTGTGGTTGGGTCAACTATCGGCAATCGCGACGGCAAACTTTGACCGGTAATCGGGTTTCGCTGAAAAAATCAGTAGCGCAGCTGCAATTCGTTCTGGCCCACCACCTGGGCGTTGAGCATTTTGCCGTCGTTGCCCATGACGCGCACGTTGCTGCCCAGGCTGCCGTTGTCCAGTGCCTTGCCTTCGCGGCGGATGGTGAAGCCAGCGCCCCGGGCCTGCAGGACCACGCGGGCGTTCCGCTCGACCAGCCAACGCTCGCGCACGTGATTCACGGTGATCACCATGCCCCGGCTTAGGTTGCGGCTGGCCTGGCGGCCGATGATCTGCGAAGGCTCGAACACGCTGCCTTTGGGCAGGCGCTCCAGCGGGCCGCGCTTGAGTTCCAGCATCGGCGCCTTGATCACCTCACCCGCGGCAATCCGCTGACGACTGACCACGTAGTCGCCGACCACGCGCACGCTGACTTGCAGGTAACCCGCGACCTCGTCCAGGCAACGCACGCCCACGGCCACCCGACCGATCACGCTTTGCTCCGGGCGCACCAGATACGGCCGCGGGTGGGCGCAGGCCGCGATGCGCGCCGCCGGTTGGCCGATGTCCACGGCAACCAATTGGGCGCGCGCGGGCAAGCGTGGCGCAATCACCTCGCGCACCTGCTCCTGCAGGCCGTCCGCCTGGGCCAGGGTGCAGCACAACAGGCCCATCAAGCCCCACATCCGTCTTGTCATCGATCCCGCCCTCCGCGCTACCCAGCGCAGAATTCTAGTCGCCCCGCCAGCGAGGCAAGGCCTGAATTGGTCGTCAAATAGCGGCCTGTTTCGGCCTTTGCCGGGGCAGCCTTGGGACTAACCTGCGAGCCGTTCATTTATTTGATGCACAGGTCCGCAACCATGATCGACAAGCTCGACAACGAGCTGCGCTTTCAGCAGGACGCAATGAGTTTGCGGGCTGAGCGCCAGCAGGTATTGGCCAATAACATCGCCAACGCCGACACACCCAACTTCCGCGCGCGGGATTTCGACTTCAGCGCCGAACTGGCCAGCTCCCTGCAAAAGTCCCACACCCAGGGCCGCGGCATGACCCTGGCCACCACGTCCGACCGCCACCTGCACGCCGACTCCAGCCGCTTCGCCAGCCGCGACCTGCTCTACCGCGTGCCGGACCAACCGAGCCTGGACGGCAACACCGTGGACATGGACCGCGAACGCGCGCAGTTCACCGATAACGCCGTGCGGTACCAGGCCAGCCTGACCTTTCTGAGCAGCCGCCTGCAGTCGCTCAAGACCGCCATGCAGTCCGAATAACCCAGGGAAACCACCATGTCGATGTTCAGCATTTTCGATATCGCCGGCTCCGCGCTGAGCGCCCAGTCTCAGCGCATGAACGTAACCGCCAGCAACCTGGCCAACGCCGACACCACCAGCGGCCCGGACAACGAAGCCTACCGGGCGCGGCAGGTGGTGTTCGAGTCGCAATACCAGGCCGGCAGCAGCATCGGCGGCGTGCGCGTCAGCCAGGTGGTCGAAGACGGCTCGCCGATGCGCCAGGAATACCGCCCCGGCGACCCATTGGCCGACGAATCGGGCTTCGTGACCATGCCCAACGTCGAGCCGGTGGGCGAAATGGTCAACATGATCTCCGCGTCGCGCTCTTACCAGGCCAACGTCGAGGTCATGTCCACCAGCAAGGAAATGATGCTGAAAACTTTGACCCTAGGTGAGGCGTAAACCATGACCAGTACGATTGCCAGCTCGGTGCTGTCGACGATGAACAGCACCAGCACCACTGCCGAAAGCACCACTTCGGCGGCGGACGATTTGCAGGACCAGTTCCTCACGCTGCTGACCACCGAGCTGCAGAACCAGGACCCCACCGACCCGATGGACAACAGTGAGATGGTCACCCAGCTGGCGCAGATCAGCACCATCAGCAGCATCGAAGACGTCACCAGCACCCTGGAAGGCATCTCCAGCCAGATCAGCGCCTCCGAAACCCTGCAAGCCTCGGCCCTGGTGGGCAACGGCGTGTTGATCGACGGCAATGTGATCCAGGTCGACAGCGGCGTGGCGACCACGTTTGGCGTCACTCTGGACAGCGATGCCGACAGCGTCAGCGTCACCATCAAAGACAGCAGCGGCACCGTCGTGCGGACCCTGGACGAGGGCAGCATGAGCGCTGGCACCCAGGCGTTGTCGTGGGACGGCCTGCAAGACGACGGCACCACGGCTGCCGACGGCGCCTACACCTTCTCTATCAGCGCTACCACCGACGACGTCGCCGTGGCCAGCACCGCCCTGAAATACGCGCTGGTCACCGGCGTCACCACCGACAGCAGCAACGAAGTCGCGCTGGACCTGGGGGGCGTCAACGACAACGTCGCCCTCAGCGACATCAGTCTTGTCCTCTGACCCTCTACCTAACGAAGGAGAAACACCATGGCTTTTTCCCAAGCGCTCAGTGGTCTGTCGGCAGCGTCCACCGACCTCAACGTGGTCAGCAACAACATTTCCAACTCCCAGACCGTGGGCTTCAAAAGCTCGACCACGCAGTTCGCCGATGTGTACTCCGGCGCCGACGTCGGCCTGGGTACCCAGGTCTCGGGCGTGGTGCAGAACTTCGAATCCGGCAGCCTGACCACCACCGATAACGCCCTGGACCTGGCGATCAACGGTGACGGCTTCTTCACCTTCTCCGACGGCACGCAAACCGTGTACTCGCGCAACGGCCAACTGACCCTGACCGCCGATGGCTACCTGGAAAACGCCGCCGGCGATCAACTGCTCGGGGTCAACGGCGTGATCCAGATCCCCACCACCGGCATGCAAGCCAGCGCCAGCACCGAGCTGGACGCCGAGCTGAACCTGGACGCCAGCGAGGACATCATCACCACCACCTTCGACCAGACCGACTCGTCGACCTACTCCTATTCCACCAGCGCGACACTCTACGACTCCCTGGGCATCAGCCACACCAGCACCCTGTATTTCAGCAAGACCGCCGACAACACCTGGGACGTACACACCGCCATCGACGGCAACCTGCTGACCGACTCCCAGACCGTCAGCTTCAGTTCCAGCGGCCTGATCACCAGCGGCGAAACCGGCACCTACACCTACGACCCGGCCAACGGCGCGGCCAGCCTGTCGCTGACCCTGGACCTGACCGGCACCACCCAGTTCGGCAACGACTCCTCGGTGTCCGACATCACCCAGAACGGCTACACCTCCGGCAGCCTGGTGAGCTTCACCATCGACGAGACCGGCACGGTGGTCGCCACCTACTCCAACGACCAGACCAAAAACATCGACCAGATCCAGCTGGCCACCTTCAGCAATGAAAACGGCCTCAAAGCCAACGGCGACAACACCTGGCTGGCCACCACCTCCTCCGGCCAGGCGCTGCTTGGCGTGGCCAGCAGCGGCTCGCTGGGCTCGATCCTGAGCGGCACCACCGAAGACTCCAACGTCGACCTGACCGCCGAACTGGTCAACCTGATCATTGCCCAGCGCAACTTCCAGGCGAACGCCAAGTCGGTGACGGCGCAGAGCGAAGTGTTGCAGCAAGCCGTGAATATCGGTTCCTGACCCTATGGATCGCATGCTCTTCACGGCCATGAGCGGGGCCAATCAGGCGCTCGAACAGCAGGCCGTCGTGGCCAACAACCTGGCCAATATCGTCACCCCGGGGTTTCGCGCGCAACTGGTGGAGATGCAGTCTTCGCCGGTGGCGGGCGAAGGCTTGCCGACCCGCGTGTCGGTGGCCGCCAACGGCGTGGGCGTGGACTGGAGCGAAGGGCCGATCGTGCATACCGACCGCGCGCTGGACGTGGCCCTTGGCGCAAACGTGATGCTCGCCGTGCAGGCCGGCAACGGCCAGGAAGCCTACACCCGGCGCGGTGACCTGCAGGTCGACGGCACCGGCGCCATGACCGTGGGCGGGCGCCCGGTGATCGGTGACGGCGGGCCGATCAGCGTGCCGCTGGGCAGCGAGGTCACCCTGGGCAGCGACGGCACCATCAGCGTGCGCGAGCTGGGCATGGAACCCCGCGGCTTGAGCCCGGTGGGCAAGTTGAAGCTGGTGTCGGCGCCGCCCGGCACCTTGCAGGCCGGCACCGACGGTTTGTTCCGCAGCGCGAACGCGCAGCCGCTGCCGGCCGACGACAGCCTGCGCGTGGCGCCCGGTGCGTTGGAAGGCAGCAACGTCAGCCCGACCAACGCCATGGTCGCGATGATCGACAACTCGCGGCGCTACGACATGCAGATGAAAGCCATCAGCACCGCCGACGAAAACGCCAAACGCGCCAACAGCCTGCTTTCCCTGCAGGGCTGACCTCCCGGTTGAATAGACAAGGAACCGAACGATGATCCGATCACTGTGGACGGCGAAAACCGGACTGGAAGCCCAGCAGGGGCAAATGGACGTGATCGCCAACAACCTGGCGAACGTCAGCACCAACGGCTTCAAGCGCTCGCGGGCAGTGTTCGAAGACCTGGTGTACCAGAACGTGCGCCAGCCCGGCGCCCAGAGCAGCACCGACACGCGCCTGCCCTCCGGCTTGCAAGTGGGCACCGGCGTGCGCGAAGTCGCCACCGAGCGCCTGCACACCCAGGGCAACCTGGAGCAGACCAGCAACTCCAAGGACCTGGCCATCAACGGCCAGGGCTTTTTCCAGGTGGACATGCCCGACGGCAGCACCGGCTACACCCGTGACGGCAGCTTCCAGCTCGATGCCAATGGCGAGATGGTTACCTCCAACGGCTACAAGCTGTCGGCCGGCGTGACCATCCCGGCCAACGCCACAGCCATCACGATCAGCAGCGACGGCATCGTCTCGGTGACCACGCCCGCCACGTCTACCTCGACCCAGGTCGGCCAATTGAACCTGGCATTGTTCATCAACCCGGCCGGCCTGGAAAGCATCGGCCAGAACCTGTACCTGGAAACCGATGCCTCGGGCTCGCCCACCGAAACCACGCCGGGCCTGAACGGCGGCGGCACGCTGTCCCAGGGCTACGTGGAAACCTCCAACGTCAACGTGGTGGAAGAAATGGTCGGCATGATCCAGACCCAGCGCGCCTATGAAATCAACAGTAAGGCCGTCGAAAGCTCGGACGAGATGCTCCAGCGTCTGACCCAGCTCTGAGCGCCCGGTTCGAGACTCCCTTTATGGCTCACAAGTATCTTCTGGCCGGCGTGCTGGCCCTCGCCGGCTGCGATCAACTGCCCCACAAACCGGTGGTGCCCGACGAAGAAGTCCAGGCGCAGGGCTACCCCGCGCGCCTGGCCAACGGCTCGATCTACCAGAGCAGCCGCTCGCAACCGCTGTTCGAAGACCGCCGCCCGCGCATGGTCGGCGACACCCTGACCATCGAGCTGGAAGAACAGGTCAGCGCCAGCAAGAACTCCTCCTCCAATGCCAGCCGCGCCGGCTCCATGGGATTGAGCCTGGCGACCACCTCCAGCCGCGCCAGCCAGGTCGGCTCCTTTGGGCTGGATGCTTCGACGACTCATGACTTCCTGGGCGCCGGCGGTTCCCAGGCGAACAACTCGTTCACCGGCACGATTTCCGTGACGGTGATGCAGGTGATGCCCAACGGGCACTTGCGTGTGCGCGGCGACAAACAGATCGCGATCAACCAGGGCACCGAGTTCATCCGCTTTTCCGGGCTGGTCAACCCGCGCAGTATCACCGGCGAGAACACCGTGTCATCGACCCAGGTGTCCCAGGCGCGCATCGAATACGTGGGCGATGGCTACATCAACGAAGCGCAGCGGATGGGCTGGCTCCATCGCATCCTCCTCAACGTTTCCCCTTTTTGAGTACCCACGCCATGTTCACTAGAGCCGCCCGAACGTTGCGCACCCTGCTGCTGAGCTGCCCGTTGTGGCTGGGGGCAACGGTTCACGCCGAGCAGATTCGCGACATCGCCGACTTCGCCGGCATCCGCTCCAACAACCTGGTGGGCTACGGCCTGGTGGTCGGCCTGGATGGCAGCGGCGACCAGACCACCCAGAGCCCGTTCACCGAACAGGGCCTGACCAACATGTTGTCGCAATTGGGCGTGACCCTGCCGGCCGGTGCGAACATGCAGATGCGCAATATCGCGGCGGTGATCGTCACCGCCAACCTGCCGGCCCTCTCGCGCCCGGGGCAGCAGATCGATGTGGTGGTGTCGTCCATCGGCAACGCCAAAAGCCTGCGCGGCGGCACCTTGCTGATGACCCCGATGAAGGGCGCCGATGGCGAGGTGTACGCCATGGCACAGGGCAACCTGCTGGTGGGCGGCGCCGGCGCGTCGGCCAACGGCAGCAGCGTGACGGTCAACCAGTTGGCCGGCGGGCGCATCAGCCGAGGCGCGATTATCGAGCGCACGGTGGCGCTGAATTTGAACAACGACCACGGCCTGCTCGGTTTGTCCCTGCACGAACCGGACTCGGCCACGGCACAACGCGTGGTGTATGCGATCAACCTGGAAATGCGTCGAACCGTGGCCTCGGCGGTGGACGGCGGGATGATCGAGATTCAGGGCCCGGTGTCGCCCAATGAGCGCACCAACTTCATGGCGCGCATCGAGAGCATCGAAGTGCTGCCGATCCAGGCGCGCCCCAAGGTGATCCTCGATTCGCGCACCGGCTCCATTGTGCTCAACAGCTCGGTGAAGCTGTACCGCGCCGCCGTGGCACACGGCAATTTGTCGGTGATCATCGACACCACCAACACGGTCAGCCAGCCCGGCGCCTTCAGTGGCGGCCAGACGACGACCAGCTCCCAGAGCAATATTTCCATCGAGTCCCAAGGCGGTTCGCTGCATTTGCTCGAAGGCACGGCGAACCTGATGGACGTGATCAAGGGCCTGAATGCGCTCGGCGCCACGCCACAGGACCTGATGGTGATCTTGCAGGCGCTCAAGGCGGCCGGTTCCTTGCGGGCCGAGTTGGAGATCATCTGATGAACAAAGGCGGCAGTACCGATGGCTTTGCCCTGGATGTGCAAGGCCTGGACCGGCTGCGCAACAGCGCGCACCTGGACCCGCAATCGGGGCTCAAGCAAGCCAGCAAGCAGTTCGAGGCGCTGTTCCTGCAGATGATGCTCAAGAGCATGCGGGCGGCGGTGCCCAAGTCGGAGATGTCGAACAACTCGCAGACCGAGATGTACACCGAGATGCTCGACCAGCAGTGGGCCCAGAGCCTGGCGGGTAAAGGTATCGGCCTGGCCGAGCAACTGACCCGACAACTGAGCGGCTACACCACCCGGCAGGCGCCTGAACTGGACAGCGCCACCACAGCCTTCCTCGACCTGCCGCCCTCGCGCCCCACGCCGTTTGCCAGCCCGGCGTTCGATGCCTGGAAACGCCGTGAAGTCAGCGGCGGCGACAAGGACCAGCCCGAGCATGTACAGGCGTTTATCGCGCGCTTGAGCGAACCGGCGCAAAAGGCCGCCCGCGCCAGTGGCGTACCCGCCGAGTTGATCCTGGCCCAGGCCGCCCTGGAAACCGACTGGGGCCGGCGCACCATCACCACCGCCCAGGGCGCCGACAGCCACAACCTGTTCGGCATCAAGGCCGGCGGCCAGTGGCAAGGCGCGACGACCCAGGTGATGACCACCGAATACACCGACGCCCAAGCGCAAAAACAGCTGGAAGCGTTTCGTGTCTATACCTGCGACGACGCTGCCTTCAACGACTATGCGCGCCTGATGCGCAACCGCCCCGGTTATGCCGCCGTGCGCAATGCCGTCGATGCGCCCCAGGCCGCCATCGCGTTGCAACAGGGCGGTTACGCCACCGACCCGCGCTATGCACAGAAGTTGATTTCGGTGATGGCCACCATCGGTCCGCTGCGTAACGTGCCGGCCGTGGCGCAGCTGCAAAACGATTTATAGAACAGGGGTCAAGTTGCCCTTTCGCCGGGCCGATAGTGCCAACCATGTAGCCCAGGAGCTTCTCGATGAGCATTATTTCCATTGGCGTCAGCGGCCTGACCGCCGCGCAGATCGCCCTCAGCACCAGCAGCAGCAACACCACCAACGCCTACACGGCGGGCTACACCTTGCAGGTGGCGAACTTCTCCGAATCCACCTCGGGCAGCGGCGTGCAGATCGCCAGCGTCGACCGCCAGTACAACCAATTCGTCACCAGCCAGCTCAACAGCTCCATCAGCGCCGAAAGCGCGCTGTCGACCTACCAGACTGAAGTCGACCAGATCGATAGCCTGCTGGCCGATGGCGATGCCAGCCTCGACACCCTGATGCAAAGCTTCTTCTCGTCGATCCAGACCCTGACCTCCGACGCCAGCGACACCGCCGCGCGCGAAGAAGTGGTCGGCGCCGCGCAAACCCTGACCTCGCAGTTCACCCAGTTGGGCAGCTACCTGGACGACATGGCCAGCGACGTGAACAGCCAGATCAGCGACCAGGTCACCCAGGTCAACGACCTCACCGAACAGATCGCCGGCCTCAACAAAAAGATCAGCCTGTCCGACGCCCTGGGTTCGACGTCCAACGCCCTGCTCGACCAGCGCGACCTGCTGGTCAGCCAGCTCAGTGAACTGGTGGACGTGGATGTCACCACCCAAAGCAACGGCAGCTACACCGTGGCACTGAGCAACGGCCTGGCGCTGGTGTCGGGCAATGACAGCTTCGATCTGCAGACCGCCGTCTCGGCCAGCGACCCGACGCAAACCGTGGTCACCTACGTCGACGCCGCCGGCCACACCACGGTGCTCGACGACTCCACCTTCGAAGGCGGCTCCCTGGGCGGCCTGATGGACTTTCGCGACACCAGCCTGAGCGACGCGCAAAACCAGCTGGGCATCCTGGCAGTGAGCCTGACCCAAGCCTTCAACACCTTGCAGGCAGCAGGCATCGACCTGAATGGCGACAGCGGCAGCGCGTTCTTCTCGGTGGATGACCCGAGCATCTACGGCAACACCCAGAACACCGGTGACGCGACGCTGAGCGCGGCCTTTACCGACGATGTCAGCGCCCTGAGCGCTACCGACTACACCGTCAAGTATTCCGCCACCGACGGCTACACGGTGACCCGCAACGACAGCGGCGCCAGCGTCACCTCGACCTACGACGCCAATAACGACACCCTGACCTTCGCCGGCATGAGCGTGGCCATCAGCGGCACCGCCGATGACGGCGACAGTTTCCTGGTACTGCCCACACGCAACGCCGCCAGCAGTTTCAGCACCTTGACCAGCGACGGCAGCCTGATCGCGGCAGGCACCTCCACCGGCAGCAGCGACAACAGCAATGCCCTGGCGATGCTCAACCTGCAGACCGACAGCATTGTCGGCGGCAGCAAGACCCTCAGCCAGACCTACTCGGCGCTGGTCAGCGACGTGGGCAGCACCGCCAGCAAGGTCGCCGGGCAACTGGAAACCCAGTCGGGCCTCACCGAGCAACTGACCACGCTGCAACAGTCGGAATCGGGGGTGAACCTGGATGAAGAGGCGGCCAACCTGATCGTCTACCAGCAGTATTACCAGGCCTGCGCGAAGGTGGTCGAAGTGGGCACGTCCCTGCTCGACACCCTCCTCGATATCAACTGATAACTTTCTGAGCGGAGCGACGCCATGCGCCTCAGCAGTGCGACGATTTACAACCAAAGCCTGAACTCGATGCTCACCCAGGAAAGCGCCTACCAGGACGCCGCCCAGGAAGTGTCCAGCGGCACCCGGGTGGTCAACCCTTCGGATGATTCGCTGGCCGCCGCCCAGGCCGTCAACGTGCGCCAGGCCATCGCCGCGAATACGCAATATGCCGACTCGCGCAGCACCATCAGCACGTCCTTGTCCCAGGAAGAAAGCACCCTGGACAGCATCAACGATGCCATCACCAGCGCCAAGGCGCTGATCGTGCAAGCCAACAACGGCACCTTGAGCGACGCTGACCGCGAGTCCATCGCCACCTCGCTGCAAGGGGTGTACGACACGCTGGTGACACTGGCCAACGCCACCGACAGCAACGGCAACTATCTGTTTTCCGGCTACCAGAGCCAAAGCCCGGCGTTTGCCACCGATGCCAATGGCGATCTGGTGTATCAGGGCGACAACAACGCGATCACACAACAGGTCAGCTCCACTCAGAGCATGGCCAGCGGCGATACCGGGGCGACGATTTTCCTTTCGGTGAGCAGTTCGGCGGGGTTTATCGCCGAGGCCGGCGACAATAGCGGCAGCGTGACCTACAGCGGCCCGACCATTACCGATACCCAGGACGCCAATTACGGCAGCGGCTTCAGCCTGACCTTCAGCACCGCCGCCGACGGCACCGCGCAATACAGCCTCGACGGCGCCACCCCGGTGACGTACACCTCGGGCGACACGCTGGAAGTCAACGGCCTGTCCCTGACCTTGAGCGGCACCCCGGTGGACGGCGACACGGTTACCGTGAGCAAGGCCGCCGACGCCGACCCGGACCTGTTCGCGACCCTGAAAAACCTGATCTCGGTGCTGCAGACCCCGGTGGAAACCGACGCCGACCAGGCCAACCTGGACAACACCCTGTCCACCGCCAGTCGCCAACTGAGCAATGCCCAGGACAACGTACTCACGGTGCAGACCTCTGTCGGCTCGCGGCTTAACCAGCTGGACGTGCTCGACACCATCGGCGACGACCTGGCGCTGAGCTACACCGAACGCCTGTCGGGGTTGGTGGATGCCGACTACACCGAGTCGGTCACCGAGTACACCGCACTGCAAGTGGCCTTGCAGGCGGCGCAGCAGACCTTCGTCAGCATCCAAAAGATGTCGCTGTTCGAATACATCTAAAACTGTGGGAGGGAGCTTGCTCCCGATAGCGGTAGATCAGTCATCAGATGCATGGGCTGAAACACCACCATCGGGGGCAAGCCCCCTCCCACAGTTGGACCGTGGCAGTTGATTGGCCAAAAGTAGTTCTAAACCCAGCTCACAAAAGCCCATCAACTGCGACGCCCCCATGTCACTGTTCAAACACATCAAAAACTGTGGGAGGGAGCTTGCTCCCGATAGCGCTGGATCAGTCATCAGATGCATGGGCTGAAACACCGCCATCGGGGGCAAGCCCCCTCCC
>NZ_JALJRR010000009.1:12941-136243 GCF_024519615.1 Pseudomonas sp. Pse79 | reverse complement strand
GATCAGTCACCAGATGCATGGGCTGAAACACCGCCATCGGGGGCAAGCCCCCTCCCACAGTTGGACCGTGGCAGCTGATTGGCCAAAAATAGTCCTAAAGCCCACAGAAGCCCATCAACTGCGACGCCCCCATGTCACTGTTCAAACACATCAAAAACTGTGAGAGGGAGCTTGCTCCCGATAGCGCTGGATCAGTCATCAGATGCATGGGCTGAAACACCGCCATCGGGGGCAAGCCCCCTCCCACAGTTGGACCGTGGCAGCTGATTGGCCAAAAGTAGTCCTAAAGCCCACAGAAGCCCATCAACTGCGACGCCCCCATGTCACTGTTCAAACACATCAAAAACTGTGAGAGGGAGCTTGCTCCCGATAGCGATAGATCAGTCACCAGATGCATGGGCTGAAACACCACCATCAGAAGCAATCCCCCTCCCACAGTTGGACCAGGGTGCATGAGTCAAGCAAGGGTCATGTTGTCGACCAGGTACTGCATGAAGTGCAGGGTGTTGGTGAGCAGGCTGGCCAGAAACGGTCCCAGGTCGCCCATCACCACCATCAGCAGGATCAGGCCCACGGACAAGGTCAGCGGGAAGCCTACCGAGAACACCGTCAACTGTGGCGACACCCGGTTGAGAATGCCCATGGCCAGGCTGATGATCAGCAGCGTGGCGACCATCGGCAAAGCCAGCAACAGGCCGGTGAGAAAGATCGTGCTGCCATAGCGCGCAATCAGGTTCCAGGCGTTGGGGTCAAAACGCAGGTGGCCGATGGGCAGCGTCTTGAACGTGGTCGCCAGCAGTTCGAGCACCATGAGGTGGCCGTCCAGTGCGAGGAACATCAGGATCGTGATCATGCCCAGGTAGCGCGACAGCACCAGGCTGTTGGTGCTGGTATCGGCGGAAAAGAACGTGGCAAACGCCAGCCCCATCTGCATGCCGCAGATATCGCCGGTCATCTCCACCACCGCCAGCGTCACGCGCATCACCATGCCCAGCGACATGCCGATCAGCACCTGCTCCACCGTCACCCCAAGGCCGGCCCAGGAAAACAGCGACACCTCCGGCAGCGCCGGCAAATTGGGCGCCAGCAAGAAAGCCAGCAGCATCGCCAGGCCGACCTTCACCTGGCTCGACACGTTTTTGTGGCCGAGGATCGGGTCGCTCATCAGGTACGCCAGCACGCGGCAGAACGGCCAGAAAAAGCTGGTGAGCCACAGTTGCAGTTGCGCCGAACTGACCTCGATCAAGGTGCGTCAGCCAATCAACGTGGGCAGGCTGGTGAACAGCGCGCGGGTGTAGTCCACCAGCATTTCCATGATCAAGGGCCCGGCGATCACCAGCACCACGCACACACCGATGATCTTGGGGATAAACGAGAGGGTCGATTCGTTGATCTGCGTGGCCGCCTGGAACAGGCTCACCAGCAAGCCGACAAACAGCGTCACGAACAACACGGGCGCGGCCACGATCATGCTCATCCGCATGCCTTTGTAAGCCAGATCCATGACCATTTCCGGCGTCATCGTCTACGTCCTCATCAGGTATAAAAACTCTGCGCCAGGGAACCGAGCAGCAACTGCCAGCCGTCTACCAGCACAAACAGCATCAACTTGAACGGCAGCGAGATGGTCGACGGCGGCACCATCATCATGCCCAGCGCCATCAACACGCTCGCCACCACTAGGTCGATGATCAGGAACGGGATAAAAATGGTGAAACCGGCCTGGAACGCGGTCTTCAATTCGCTGGTGACAAAGGCCGGCAGCAACACACGCATGGGCACATCCTCCGGCCCTTGCAGGTCGCCGATGCGCGCCACCCGTGCGAATAATGCGAGGTCGCCCTGGCGGGTCTGGGTCAGCATGAAGGCGCGAAACGGCTGGCTGCCCTTGTCGAGAAATTGCTCCATCGTGATCTCGTCCCGGGAGAACGGCTGCCAGGCGGTTTCGTATGCCTGGTCGAGGGTTGGCGACATGACGAAAAACGTCAGGAACAGCGCCAGCCCCAGCAGCACCTGGTTCGGCGGTGCCGAGGTGGTGCCGATGGCCGTGCGCAGCAGGCCGAGCACAATGATGATGCGAGTGAACCCGGTCATCATCAGCAGCACCGCCGGCAGGAACGCCATGGCGCTGAGCAGCAGCAGGGTCTGCAGGCTCAGCGACCATTGCTGGCCGCCGGCCTGGCCGGTGAAGGCGCTCAGGCCCTGCATCGCCGGTTCCAGGGCCGTCATGAGGCGCGCCCCTTGCGCAGGTTGTGCTTCAGCGCATGCGTCAGGCGTTCGGCAAAACTGTCGCCCGGTGCGACCGCCGCAGGCTCAGGCTCGGCTGCCGGCGCGTCCATTTGCGCCAGGGCGGTGACTTGCTGGGCCGTCACCCCCAGCACCAGCCATTGGCCGCGCACCTCCACAATCACCACCTTTTCACGCTGGCCCAGCCCGGTGCTGCTGACCACCCGCAGCATCTTCCCCGGTGCCAACGGCCGTGAACCCATGCGCCGCGCGAGCCAGCCGCACACCAGCACGCAGGCGAGCACCACCACCAGCGCCAGGCCGGTCTTGCCCAGCAATGCCAGGTTCATCACGTTGTCCGAGGGCACGCCAAGGGGCGCGGGTGTTGCGCTGACCAGGCTCATCGGTTGAGCTTTTGCACGCGTTCGGACGGAGTAATGATTTCCGTGATCCGAATGCCGTATTTGTCATCCACCACCACCACTTCGCCCTGGGCGATCAGGTAGCTGTTGATCAGGATGTCCATCGGTTCCCCCGCCAGGCCGTCCAGCGCCAGCACCGAGCCCTGGGCCAGTTCCAGCAATTGCTTGATGGTGATTCGGGTGCGGCCCAGCTCCACGCTGAGCTTGACCGGAATATCCATGATCATTTCCAGCTCACGCGCAGCCGCCGCAGGTGCTGGCACCGGCAACGGCTTGAACAGGCTCGAGCCTACGCTTGGCGCCGGGCCGGCAACCGCCGCGTCGGTTTGCTCCTGTTCGGCCAAGGCCGCCGCCCACGGGTCGTCGTCACCGGCTTCGGCGGCCTGTTCGGCCAGGGCGTCAGCCCATTCATCGGGCTCTTGGGGCTCGAGGGTGTTTGAATCAGTCATGATCGGATTCCTTGGCAGTGGACACGTGGCCCTTCACGAATCGGCTGGTAGAAGAGGAGGAAAGGCTCAGCGAGTGATCGACCAGGTCCTTCACAAGTAACGCGCGCACGCCGTTCTGGCTGCCGTATTCGCAGGTCATGACCGGCACGCCGTCGACCCGCGCACTGACGATCTCGGGCAGGTCGATAGGCAGCACATCGCCGACCTTGAGCGCCATGACCTGGCCCATCCGCGCATCCAGCTCGACAAAGTCGGCGATCAGCTCAATCTCGGAATGGGTGATCTCGCCGGCCATGCGCTTGTTCCAGTGGCGCTCTTCCTCGGGATTGGTATCCGTCAGCGGGCCGTTGAGCAGTTGGCGCATCGGCTCGATCATCAGGTACGGGATCACGATGTTGAAATCGCTGGACAGGTTGCCGACCTCCAGATGGAAGGTGGCATTCACCACGATTTCATTCGGTGAACTGGTGATGTTGGCGAACTTGGCCTGCATCTCGGAACGCAGGTATTCGATTTCCAGGGGGTAGACCGACTTCCAGGCGTCCTTGTAGGCATCCACCGACAACCCCAGCAAACGCCGGATGATGCGCTGCTCGGTGTGGGTGAACTCGCGACCTTCGGACTTGGTCACGAAACGCCCGTCGCCGCCGAACAGGTTGTCCACCACCATGAACACCACGCTGGGCGGGAACACCACCAGGGCCGTGCCGCGCAGCGGTTTCATGGCCAACAGATTGATGTTGGTGGGCATCGGCATGTGCATCGAGAATTCGCTGTAGCTCTGGTAGCGCACGCTTTTGACGGTGATATCGATGCTGCGCCGGATCAGGTTGAACAGGCTCATGCGAAAGTAACGGGCGAAGCGTTCGTTGATGATGTCCAGGGCGTGCAAACGCTCATGGATCACCCGGTGCTGGGTCGCCGGGTCGTAAGGGCGCACCCGCGCGGCGTCCAGGGTGTCGGCGTCATCCGCCGCAGCGTCGCCGTCGTCGCCCCCGCGAAGCAACATGTCGATCTCGTCCTGGGAGAGCAAATCGTCAATGGCCATGGGTTATTGCACGATAAAGTCGGTGTACAGCACGCGCAGCACCGCAGGTGCGGGTTGCTGCGGCGCCAGGGGCTGCTTGAGGGTTTCCAGGACCTTGCCGGCAAGCGCCGCCTTGCCCTGGGGCGTGATCACCTGCGTGGTGTTCTGCCCGCTCAACAGGGTCAACAACTGGCTGCGTATTTGCGGCATGTATTGCTGCAGCAGGGCCTGGGTCGCGTCATCCGCCACTTCCAGGGCAAACCCCACGTACAGCAGGCTTTGCTCATCGCGCTCGTTCACCAGGTTGACCGTCATCGGGGCGATGGTGACCAACCGCGGCGCCTGGGGCTTTTGCGCCACGGGCTCGACCGTCACTGCCTCAGCCGCCATGCCGTGTTGACTGAAATAGAGGTAGGTGCCGCCGGAACTGGCGGCGACGACGACCAGCGCCAGCAGCAGAATCAAGAGCCAGGGGGTTTTGCGGGTGGTGGTCATTGGCTGGAACCATGGAATGAAGGAAAACGGTTAGGCAGGGCTCAAGTATGACCATCGCCCTGCTCCGCCCATGGCGCGATAAGACCAGGGTAACGGCGGTATCTCGCTGTTTTGATTTGAGAATCAGACGTACAGGTCCACACCCGAACTGCGCAACACCACCTGCTGGACGTGCGCCGGGAGTGCTTCGTCGCGGCTGACCGCTGCGCTGGACGGCTGGGCCTGCGGATCACGCGGTGTCTGGCCGCCCGCGGCCTGGCGTGAAGACTGGTCGCTGACCGAGGCTTGCCCCAACGCGATGCCTTGGGTGGCCAGCGCCTCGCGCAACTGCGGCAACGCCTGCTCCACCGCCGCCCGCACCGACGCATGGGCGGCCTGGAACTGCGCCTGGGTGGTGCCGTCATTCAGGTTGAGGCTGATGGACAACGGGCCGAGTTCGGCCGGGTGCAGGCGCAAGTCCACTTGCTGCTCGCCACGCGTGACCATGTCGACCATCTGCTGGCCCAGGTCAGTCTGCCAATCGGCGCTGCCGATGGCGGCCGTGAGCACCAGGCCATTGCTCGCAACCGTGTCGGCGACGGCCAGGTTCGTCGGGCTGAAGGATGCCGCTGAAAGGCTGAAGACACTCTGCGGATCGGGCTGGCTCTGCGCCTGGCTGTCGTGCGTTTGCGCGCGCACGCTGGGCACGCTGTCGGCGACGCTGGCGACCAGCGTCGGCATGGCGTCGGGCAGGTCGATCGGTTGCGGCGTATCTGCCTCGTCATCCGCCGCAGGCAGGCTGGTCGCCTGGGCCGGCGCACGACTGCTGATCAGCGGGGCGGGCTCGGCTGACTCAGCGCTGACCACCACAGGCAGCGGCACGCTGACAGGCGTCGGCGGTGCCACGATCATTGCGGCGGTATCCAGCTGGCCGGCGCTTTCGATCAGGGCCATGCGCTGGCGAATGTCGTCCAGCGAGCTGTCGCCCTTGGTCGTCGGCTCAGGTTCTTCAACCGCTGTCACGGGTTGATCGGGCCAGGCATTCGGCACCTCGTCCACCGCTACGGGCTCTGGCTCAGCCAGCGGCACTGGCGCTGCGACCACCGGTGTGGGCAGTGCAGCCGCAGCCGGTTCCGGCATGACCGGGGCGGTGTCCGCAGCCGCCAATGCCGGTGCCAATGTCGGGGCCGGTGCCAACTGAACCACCGGCAGCGGGTCAGCCACTGGCGCATCGACCTGGCTTAATACCGCGGCAAACGACTCACTCGGCGCAACCGTCGCCTCAGCGGGAAGACTGGCCGGCGCAGGCGCTGCGGTCGATGGCGCTAACGACGCGAGAATGTCCATGGTGTCCCTTAGAGGCTGCTATCGATGGAAGTTGGAAACGCTGCCGCCCGGCGCCGCAATTGGCTGGCCAGTTCGTCCATCTGGCGTTGCTCGACACGCCCGGCGCGCACTTGCGCCTGTTGGGCGCGGCGGCTCAACAACGCTTCAATCGCGTTGACCTTGCGCCACTGCGCCATCCAGGTGATCTGGTGGTGCGCCACCTGTTTGCGGTGGCGCTCCAGGCTTTTTTGCGCACGCTCCACGGCCTCTTCCAGCGACTGCAAAAAGCCCCGGTAGTTGGTCAGCGCCGAAGGGCTCATGCCGTCCTTGGCCAGTTCCAACTGCAGGTTCTGGCGGTACTCCTGCTGGTACTGGTCCAGGGTGCGCAACTGGTTGATCACCAGTTGCTCGGCAGTGCGGCTTTGCGCCAGGGCGCGGGCCGCGATGTCGCGTGCCTTGGCGGTCAGTTCGATCAGCAGGTGCAGCGATTGGTCAGCCATCGATGGTTACTCGAAAAGGTCAGTTGCCGGGGAACAACAGGGTCAGGCCGTGCAGGGTCTCGTCAACGCTGGCACGGTCGTCGATGCGCTGCTGCAGGAACCGTTCGATATGCGGGTACAAACCCACCGCGCGGTCGAGTTGCACGTCGTGGCCCTGGGTGTAGGCGCCCACGCTGATCAGGTCGCGATTGCGCTGGTAGCGCGACAGCGCCTGCTTGAGCTGATTCGCCTTGCGCTGCTGGGCGTCGCTGGCAATGGCCGTCATCGCCCGGCTGATCGACGCTTCGATATCGATGGCCGGGTAGTGCCCGCTTTCGGCCAGGTGCCGGGACAGCACAATGTGCCCGTCGAGGATCGCCCGCGCCGAGTCGGCAATCGGGTCCTGCTGGTCGTCGCCTTCGCTGAGCACCGTGTAAAACGCAGTGATCGAGCCGCCGCCGGGCGGCCCGTTGCCGGTGCGTTCCACCAGCTTGGGCAGCTTGGCGAACACCGACGGCGGGTAGCCCTTGGTGGCTGGCGGCTCGCCCACGGCCAGGGCGATTTCGCGCTGGGCCATGGCGTAGCGGGTCAGCGAATCCATGATCAGCAGCACGTCTTTGCCCTGGTCGCGAAAGTCCTCGGCCACCCGCGTGGCGTACAACGCGCCCTGCAAGCGTTGCAGCGGCGAGGTATCGGCCGGCGCGGCGACCACCACGGAGCGACGCAGGCCGTCTTCGCCGAGAATGTTGTCGATAAAGTCCTGTACCTCGCGGCCCCGCTCGCCGATCAGCCCGACCACGATCACATCGGCCTGGGTGTAGCGGGCCATCATGCCCAGCAGCACCGACTTGCCCACGCCGGAACCGGCAAACAGGCCCAGGCGCTGGCCACGCCCGACACACAACAAGGCATTGATGGCGCGGATGCCCACGTCGATCTGACGGTCGATCGGCGCACGCTTGAGCGGGTTGAGCGGTTGGGTGTGCAGACTAGCGTGGTGGGCGCCCAGCAGCGGGCCGCGACCATCCAGGGGCTGGCCGCCGCTGTCGAGCACGCGGCCGAGCAAGGCCATGCCGAGGGGAAAACTGCGATTGCCGCCGACGCCGGTCTGGCCGTCCTGCGCGGCAAACACCCGCGCCCCCGGTTGCAGGCCGTGGATTTCCGCCAGGGGCATCAGGTACAACGTGTCCCCGGCAAAGCCGACCACTTCAGCCTCGGCGTATACGCCTTCATGGGACGTCAGCTCAATACGGCAGGCGCCTCCCAGCGGCAGACGCAGGCCCACCGCTTCCAGCACCATGCCGGTGGCGCGGGTGATGCGCCCGCTGCGCAGGTGCGGCGCGACCTGCAAGGGCTTGCCCTGCACCGACGCCAGGACCTGGCTCCAGCGCTCGAGGTGCGCGTTCATGGCTGTTCATCCAGGGTGCGCTCGACGCTGCGATTGAGCAGGCCCAACCGCGAAGGCCGCGTGGCATCCAGCTCTCCGCCGGCACTGACCACACGGCACCCGCCGGGCAACATCGCCGAGTCCGCATGCAAGGCCCAGCCTGCCGCTTCGATCTGCTCGCCGAGGCTGTGTTGGACGCGTTGCAGATCCTCCGGGTGGAGCCACAGCTTGGGTTTGCCGGTGAGTTCAAGGTCACTGTCGAGCAGGCTTTTGACCAATACCAGCACCTGCTCCGGCTGGGCGGCCAGCGCATCACCGGCCAATTGTCGGGCGGCCTCCAGCGCAATGCCCACCAACTGGCGGGCAATGTGCGTATCCATCGCCTTGAGGGCCTCGTCGAAGTTACGGCACAGCTCCAGCAGCGGTTGCAACGTCTGCCGCACCTGCTGGTGCAACTCCACGGCGGCGGCCTGGCGCCCTTCGCTCAAACCTTGTGCATAGCCCTGCTCCACGCCTTGGGCATGGCCGACCTGCTGGGCTTCGGCGAGGGTCTTTTCCCGCAGCACCTGCATCTCCAGCTTGCGCTGGAAGGCTTGCTTGCGCACGCGCTCGCGATGGCTGCTCTGCGGATCATCGCCGAGCGAGGCAGGGCTGCCCAACGGGTCCATCTGCCAGGGCTGCCAATCAGACATAAGTGTCATTACCGCGCGCGGTCACGATTTCGCCGCTGTCGGACAAGCGCCGCACCACCGCAAGGATGGCCTTCTGTTCGGTTTCGATCTGCGACATACGGATAGGGCCGCGCGCTTCCATGTCTTCGCGGAACAACTGCCCGGCACGCTGGGACATGTTGTGCAGGAAGCGTTCGAGCAACGCCGGCGGCGAGCCCTTGAGCGCGATCGCCAGGGAGTTGTGCTCCACCTGTTGCAGCAGGGTCTGGATGCCGCGGTCGTCGACGTCGATCAGGTTTTCGAACAGGAACATCTCGTCGAGGATCTTCTGCGCCAGGTCTTCGCTGTGCTCGCGCACCGTGCCGATGGCCAGTTCCTCGTGGGTGGAACTCATCAGGTTGAGGATCTCCGCCGCCGTCCTCACGCCGCCCATTTTGCTGCGCTTGAGGCTTTGACCGTCGAGCATCACGCCGAGCACTTCGGTCAGTTCCTGCAACGCCACCGGCTGCACGCCGCTGAAGGTGGCGATACGCAGGATGATGTCGTTGCGCAGGCGGTCGGGCAGCAATTGCAGGATGTCGGAGGCCTGGTGACGCTCCAGGTGGACCAGGATGGTCGCGATGATCTGCGGGTGTTCGTCGCGGATCATTTCGGCCACCATCGAGGCCTCCATCAGGTTCAGCTTGTCGATGCCGGAGCCGGTGTTGGTGCTTTCGAGGATGTCGTCGATCAGGCTGGCGGCACGCTCGCTGCCCAGGGCCTTGGTCAGCACGGCGCGGATATGGTCGCTGGTCTGGATATTGATGGCCGCGTATTGGTCGGTCTCGTCCATGAACTCTTCGAGTACCTGACGCATTTCTTCATGGGAGACCTGGCTCAGGCGCGCCATTTCCATGCTGATGGCTTCCACATCGCCACTGGGCAGGAACTTGAACACTTCCGCCGCGCTGTCGGCATCCAGGGACAGCAGCAAAATCGCACTGCGGCGCGAGCCGTTCATTTTGCTAGTCATTTTTCTTCATCCATCCGCGCACGATCATGGCGACCAGCCGCGGGTCTTCGGCGGCAATCTGTTGCAGGCTCTGCATGTTCTGCTCGTACACCGCCGACTTGCGCGGCAGGGTGTGCGGCGTGTTGTCCTGGCCGGCGACCACCACGCTGGTACCGGTGCTGGTCGGCATCAGCGCGGTGCCCGGCTCGGCACTGGCCGCGAGCATCTGGGCGTTTCGACTGGCGTTGCGCCGTTGCATCGGTCGCAGCACCAGCCACCACAGCAGCAGCGCGGCAAAGGCCACCAGCAGGTAACGCAAACCACTGATCAGCAGGTTGTAGGCCTCGGGGGTTTTCCACCATGGCGGCTCGGCGACCGAGGTGTCTTCGCTCACGAACGGGCTGTTGATCACTTGCAACGCATCGCCACGACTTTCGGTGAAGCCCATGGCCTGGCGCACCAGGTTATTGATGTTCTCCAGCTCTTCCTTGCTCAGCGGCTCAGCGGTCGGCGCGCCGTCCTTGAGCACCGTGCGGTAGTTGACGACCACGGCGGTGGTCAGGCGCTGGATCGTGCCCAGGCTCGATTTGACGTGCTCGACGTTACGGTCGACCTCGTAGTTGATCATCCGCTCGCTTTGAGTGGCATTCGCCGGCTTGCTGGCCTTGGCATCGGCGGCGGTTGCCGTGCCGCCCGCCGGCGTCGGTGCGGTGGCCTTGGTCGGCGCCGGGGTATTGGGCGGCGAGTTGGTCAGCGCGCCAGGCACGCCGCGACCGGCATCATCGCCTTCCACCACATGTTCGGAGGTTTGCTTGCTGCGCACCGCCGCTTCATGGCTGTCCTGGTTGGGCGCATAGCGTTCGGCGGTGCTTTCGCGGGTGGAGAAATCCACTTGGGCAACGACCTGGGCATGCACGTTCTGGCTGCCGAGCAGCGGCGTGAGGATGTCTTCGATACGCCGCTGGTAGGAGCGCTCGATCTCATGCACATAGTCCAGTTGCGTGCCGTCGGGGCCGGTTGTATCGCCGTGGACCTGGGACAGCAGGCGCCCGTTCTGGTCGACCACGGTTACCGCATCGACACTCAGTTCCGGCACGCTGGAGGTGACCAGATGCACAATCGCGCTGGCCTGGCTTTGCCCCAATTCACGGCCGGGTTGCAGGGTCAGAACCACCGAGGCGCGCGCGGCCTCGCGGTCGCGAACGAATACCGATTGCTTGGCCATCACCAGATGCACCCGCGCCTTGGCCACCGGCCCCAGGGATTCGATGGTGCGCGCCAGCTCGCCTTCAAGGCCGCGCTGGTAGTTGAGGTGTTCGGCGAACTGGCTGACGCCAAAGGCCTGCTTGTCGAGCAACTCGAAGCCGATGCTGCCGCCCTTGGGCAAGCCTTGCTCGGCCAGCTGCAGGCGCAGGGCGTTCATCTTGTCGCCGGGCACCAGGATGGTGTTGCCGCCTTCGCTCAGGCGATAGGGAATCGCACGCTTGTCCAGCTCACTGATGATTTGTCCGCCGTCCGCTTCGCCGAGCCCGGAAAACAACACGCGATATTCCGGCTCGCGCGCCCACAGCAGCAGCGCCACCACGACGGCAACCGCGGCGGCTGCCGCCAGCAGCAGAGGCACCAGGGGCTGGTTGCGAAACAGCGTGGTCAACGCCTCCAACGGCTGGGTTGGAACACGGGTCGCCAGGTTCTTTTGCGCGCCTTTGGCCAGGACTGCGGTACTCACGAACACCTCGATGGCGAGGGTAGGGCCTGTACGAAAGACATTGCAGAGTCCGGTAACAGTATTATTAGTCGATCAGCCTCCCCTCGCAGAGAGGAACAGCTGGCAGGGCTTCATTCTGGCGAAAATGCCAAAAGCTAAACGCCGGAAAAGCCACCGCTTTTGTGCTCAATTGGGCGAATGTGCAGGCAGGCAGCCTTGGTAATCTGCTGGCCTGATCGCTTCCAATGGAACCTGCAGCATGAATTCGTCCGCACTGACCAACGCCCTGCAACAACTGTCGCTGCTGGCCGAACAGGCCGAAGGCAGCGGCACGCAACGTTTCGCCCCGGCCACGGGGTTTGCCGGCGAGTTGCAGTCGTCCTTGCAGCGCATCAACCTGTTGCAACAGACCGCCACCCGCCAGTCAAACGCCTTCCAGGCCGGCAGTGAGGCGGTGTCGCTGAGCGATGTGATGGCCGATTCGCAAAAGGCCAGCGTGGCCTTCCAGATGGGCGTGCAGGTGCGTAACCGTCTGCTCAGCGCCTACAAAGACGTGATGGCCATGCAGGTGTAAAAAACTTCGGCGCTTGCCTAAAGACGGGTCAGCCGTTTGCCGATGTTGGGTTCAACCGCACCCCATCGTGTGTGAACACAAACCAGGACAGGCATTCACATGGCAACCACGACCTCTACCACTTCGACTGCAAGCATCACTTCCCTGGGGGTCGGCTCCGGGCTGGACCTGGACAGCATCCTGACCAGCCTGGAGGAATCCAAGGAAGCCAGTCTGCTGACGCCCATCACCAACCAGGAAACCTCGGTCAATGCGGAAATATCCGCCTACGGCACCCTGACCAGCGCCCTGACCAAACTGCAAACGGCGGCAGAAGCACTGGCCGACTCGAGCTTGTATGAATCGTTGACCACCAGCCTGTCCGGCACCGGTGTCACCGCCGCCACCACCAGCAAAGCCGAAGCCGGCACCTATAAACTGGAAGTCACCCAACTGGCCCAAGCCCAAAGCCTGAGCACCAGCGGTGTCGCCAGCAAGACCACCGCCCTGGGCACCGGCACCCTGACCCTGCAAGTGGGCACGGCGGACGCGGTGTCGATTACCCTGGACAGCAGCAACAACACCCTTGAAGGCATTCGTACCGCCATCAACGCCTCGGGGGCCGGCGTGACCGCCTCGATCGTCAACGATGGCAGCGACACGCCGTACCGCCTGGTGCTGACCTCTAACAGCACCGGCACCGAATCGGCAATGACCGTGACCTACACCGGCACCGACAGCACCGACCAGGCGTCCAGCCTGCTCGGCTACGACGGCAGCAGCGGCAACATGACCCAGACCGTGAAAGCGCTGGACGCCGAGCTGACCCTCAACGGCATCTCGATCACCAGCCAAAGCAACACCGTGGAGGGCGCACTGCAGGGCGTCACGCTGAACCTGTCCGCCACCAGCAGCTCGCAGACCCTGACGATTTCCCAGGACACCGACGCGATCTACGACGCCATCTCCACATTCGTCACCGCCTACAACAGCTACGTTTCCAGCGTGGATACCCTCACTGCCTACAATGCCGATTCCGACACCGCAGGCGAGTTGCTGGGCGACTCGACCCCCCGCCGCATCAGCACAGAATTGAGCAGCGACCTGTACACCGCCATTGGCAGCGGCACCTTCAGCTATCTGTCGCAATTGGGTATTTCCCTGGAGGTCGATGGCACTCTGCTGGTTGACGAAGACACCCTGACCAGCGCCATCACCGACAACATCGACGCCGTGTCGGAGTTCTTTATCGGTAGCGACGGCACCTCCGGCTTCATTGGCCAAATGACGGACGACCTCGACAACTACCTGGACGAAGACAGCGGCCTGATCGTCGCCAGGACCGACAGCCTGGAATCCAAACTGGTGCAACTTGAAGAGCGCTATGTCGAAAAGCAGGCGCTGATCGACTCCGAGATGGCGCGCTGGACCGACGAGTTCACCCAACTCGACACCTTGATCTCGTCGCTCAACTCCACGTCCGATTACCTGACGACCCAGTTCGATGCGCTTAACAGCGACGATTGACGACCACACCCGGAGCAAATCAGATGAGTTCCCTTCGAGACGCGAATGCCTACGCCAAGGTTGGCGTAGAAAGCGGCATTTTGGCGGCCTCCCCTCACCAAAGAATCGTGATGCTCTTCGACAGTTACCAGGCTTCGATCCGTATCGCGCGCCTGCATATGCAGGCCGGCCATACCGCCGAAAAAGGCAAGGCCATCACCAAGGCAATCAATATCGTCAGCCAGGGTTTACGCGCTTCGCTGGACCTTGAACAAGGAGGTGACATCGCCGTGCAACTGGACCAACTCTACGACTACGTGGTTCGTGTGCTGCTTCGCGCAAACCTGAACAATGATGAGACCGCACTGACCACGGCCGCCACGTTACTGGAAAACGTCGCCGCCGCCTGGCTGGCCATCGGTTCGCACATCGAGGAAGAGCGGTAGACATGATGCAAGCACAACTGATCGCCGCTTATGAACAACTGCTCGAACAATCCCAACGCCTGCTCGAATACGCCAAAAAAGCCGATTGGGACGGCATCTTCGCGTTGAAGTCCCAGGGGCTGATCGACGCCGCTTACTTACGCCGCGCGCAGGACCAAGTTGATCTTGATGCAAGCGGTCAGCAATACAAGCTTGAACTACTCAGCCAGATCCTGGCGCTGGAAGAACAAGTAAATTGGTTTTTGCATGCGCGACAAAATGATTTGGGCGAGTTGATGCAGATCAACCGCAAAAAGAGCAATTTAAACACGGCCTACCGAGCCTCATCCAACCAAGTGATACCAATAAGCCATTATTTGTATCGAAAAAAATAACAAATACTTACACGCTGTATCTACGCGAGACACATAATTATGAAACTATCGACTATGTACAGTAAAGTACTGAAAACAGACAAGAAATAACATTCCTCAGTCTGTTATCGTACAAATTACTTGATACTTTAGAAAAAATTAAAAAATTCGGTATTCACGGCCTGTGAGCACATGGCCGGGAGCATGGATAACCGAGTAGCGCTACAACCAGGCATTCGTTGTACAACTATAAAAGCCTGACTTTAGTACTTGTCGATTTGCAGCACTGTCTGCCAGAGGTCGCGCCATTAGGTGTGCCGAACTGTAGTACCCAACGGGAGGGGTGGAAAGTTGCCAAATACCAACACTGAGCTTGAAGACATCCAGGACCTGAATCTTTCGTATTTATTACTGGCCCAAAACCTATTGCGCAAAGACCGTGAGATCGCGATTTTTCGCCTGAAACTCAGCGAACAAATGGCTGACCTGCTGACCAAACTCAGCAGCAAGCAAATGACCCAACTGGCGCGAGTCAACCAGTTGATTTGTCGTCCGGTGTTCGAAGAGACCGATCGGCTATCCCGGGTGCTGGGTAACGCGCGCGAACTGGGCATGGTGGAAATTCATTCCGCACTGCTGATGGCCGCCGCCGACCGCACGGGCGATTTGCGCATCGGGGAAGGCTGATCCATGTCAGACAAAAGCCTTGTCACCGAAATGCAGCAAGTGCAACTGGCAATCGAACTGATTGAACTGGGCGCACGGCTGCAGGTGCTGGAAACGGAAACGTCGCTGAGCCGAGGTCGATTGATCCGGCTCTACAAGGAAGTTCGCGGCGCCTCACCCCCCAAAGGCATGCTGCCCTTCTCCACCGACTGGTTCGTGACATGGCTGCCGAACATTCACTCGTCGCTGTTCTACGGTATCTATCGCAGCTTGATGGAAATCAGTGGGCACCGTATCGACGCCTTCGTCAAAGCCTATCGCCTGTACCTGGAACAGGTGGGTGACCAGGAAGGAGAACTGGTGCTGGGACTTACCCGCGCCTGGACCCTGGTGCGTTTTTTTGAAAGCGACATGCTTGAACTGATCCGCTGCTCGTGCTGCTCCGGCGAATTCGTCGCCCATTCACACGCACCGGCGCAGCAGTATGTGTGTGGGATTTGCCAGCCGCCTTCGCGGGCGGGCAAGACCTTGAAGCGCCGGGATATCGACGCACAACTGCTGATACGCAAGGCTTAAGTCGAACCGGATCAAATGTGGGAGGGGGCTTGCTCCTGATGAGGGACTGTCAGTCAGTCATTGTTTGGCTGATCCCCCCATCGGGGGCAAGCCCCCTCCCACATTTGATCCGGTTGTTCTTTAGAGGTATTTGAACAGGGACATCTTCAATACCCTTCATGCATTACCGGGTCGACAACCTGCCCAGCCCTTGAGCTGTAAACCCAATCCAATGTGGGAGGGGGCTCGCCCCCGATGAGGGAGTGTCAGTCAGTCATTGTTTGGCTGATCCCCCCCATCGGGGGCAAGCCCCCTCCCACATTTGATCCGGTTGTTCTTTAGAGGTATTTGAACAGGGACATCTTCAATACCCTTCATGCATTACCGGGTCGACAACCTGCCCAGCCCTTGAGCTGTAAACCCAATCCAATGTGGGAGGGGGCTTGCCCCCGATGAGGGAGTGTCAGTCAGTCATTGTTTGGCTGATCCACCCCCATCGGGGCAAGCCCCCTTCCACATTGGATCTGTGGCGTTTTCAATTTCACCGTCTGCAAAAACCCCCTCAATTCGTCCCTCGCCATTGCCGATATTCAGCAAGTCATCCATTGCTTGAATCTAAGGAACGACCACGTGCTCATCGTATCCGGGCTTATCGTTGTACTGTTATCGGTGTTCGGTGGCTTTGTCCTGTCCGGCGGCGCCCTTGGCCCGCTGTATCAACCCACCGAGTTACTGATGATTGCCGGGGCCGGTGTCGGTGCGTTCATTGCCGCCAATAACGACAAGGCCATCCGGGCCACGCTCACCGCCGTGTCACGTTTCAAGCGCAGCGCCAAATACGACAAAACCTTGTACCTGGAATTGATGGCCATGCTCTATGCCTTGCTGAGCAAGGCCCGCCGCGAAGGCATGCTCGCCCTGGAACGGGATATCGAAGAACCCGCGCAAAGCCCGATTTTCGCCCAATACCCACGACTGATCGCTGACCCGCTGATCATCCTGTTCATCACCGATTACCTGCGCCTGTTGGTCAGCAGCGCCATGCAGGCCCATGAACTTGACGAGCTGATGCTGCACGAGATCGAAGGCTTCGAACACGAAGCCCACTTGCCTGCCGATGCCCTCTACAAAGTCAGCGACGCCCTGCCGGCCTTCGGCATCGTCGCGGCGGTGATGGGTGTGGTCAAAGCCTTGAGCGCGGTAAACGTCGGCCCGGACTTGATGGGCCAGATGATCGCTCATGCCTTGGTCGGTACGTTCCTGGGCATTTACCTGGCCTATGGGTTGGTCGCCCCCCTGGCCAGCCGCATCGACCGGCAAGCCGCCGAATCCGCCAAGATGCTGCAATGCATCCGCGTCACGCTGCTGGCCAGCGTGCAGGGCATGCCGCCGCAGTTGGCCGTGGAGTTCGGCCGCAAGGCGCTGCACACCAGCGAACGCCCTGGTGCCCTTGAGCTGGAAACTTATGTGCGCAGCGGCAGCGGCCAGCCGGGAATCGACTGAGCATGAGCGATCAACCGATCATCATCCGGCGTAAAAAAGCCGCCCGGCACGCCCACCATGGCGGCGCCTGGAAGATCGCCTTCGCCGACTTCATGACCGCGCTGATGGCACTGTTCCTGGTGCTGTGGGTACTGTCCAATGCCAGCAAAAACGACAAGGACGCGATTGCCGAGTACTTCAGCACGCCGTTGTTGGTGGCCATGAGCAAAGGCGATCGCAGCACGTCCAGCACCAGCGCGATCCCCGGCGGCGGGCCTGACCAACGCTTCTCCGAAGGCGAGCGCGCGCGCCAGACGACGCGCCCTTCGCCGCTTTCCGGTGATGAGCGGCGTCACCTGGAATCCCTCAAGCAGCGGCTGAACAACGCCGTGGATCGCGACCCGCAATTGCGCGAACTCAAGCAGCAGATCGCGATAGAACTGAGCCCCGAAGGCCTGCGCGTGCAGTTGATCGATACCGACAAGCGCCCGATGTTCGAGCTGGGCAGTGCCAACGTCGCGCCGTACCTGAGCAAGCTGCTCAAGACGTTCGCCCCGGTGCTCAACGAATTGCCCAACCGCATTCAAATCAGCGGGCATACCGACAGCCACCCCTACCCCGGCGGCGATGCCGGCTACAACAATTGGGACCTGTCCGCCGACCGCGCCAAGGCCTCGCGCCAGGAGCTGGTGGCCGGCGGCCTGGACTCCAACAAGCTGCTGCGCGTTTCCGGCATGGCCGACCGCATCCGCTTCCACGGCGCCGGCCCCTACGATGCCGCCAATCGCCGCATCGAAATCATCGTGCTCGACAACCGCGTGGCCGAACGCATCCTGTCCCAGGATGAATACGCGCCAGAGGAACCATCCGCTCATTAACGCGCGATTGTGCCGGGTGTTCGTGCGATCGGCGGCCCGGGCGCCTGCACACAATAGCGGCTTTGACAGGTCGCGCGGGTTGCCGCAGGCGCCCGGAGAGCCATGGCCGAGACCAGCAGAGAAGACAAGACCGAAGCGGCAACGCCGCGACGGATCGAAAAGGCCCGCGAAGAAGGCCAGGTTGCACGTTCCCGTGAAATGAACACCTTCGTCATGCTGCTGGCCGGCATTGGCGGGCTGTGGCTGATGGGCGGCACCCTCTATGACAACCTTGGCCAGGTGATGGAACAGGCGCTGTTGTTCGACCGCGCACAGCTGTTCGACACCGCACGCATGCTCAGTACGCTGTGGACATTGAGCCAGACCGCGCTGCTGACCTTGGCGCCGTTCTTTGCCCTGACGACCTTCGCCGCCCTCGCCGCGCCGGCCCTGCTGGGTGGGCTGGTGATCACCCTGAAGGCCGTGCGCCCGCAGTTTTCCCGGGTCAACCCCATGAGCGGGCTGGCGCGCTTGTTCTCAGTGCAGGTGCTGGTGGAGTTGGCAAAGGCCATCGCCAAGGCCAGCCTGATCGGTACGGTGATCTACTTCTTTCTGCGCAGCCATATCGAGCAGTTGCTCAACTTGCCGCACATGCCCGCGCCCAAAGCCCTGGCCGCCATGCTGAGCCTGACCGCCAGCGCCTGCACGATGTGCGTCGCGGCACTGATCATCGTGGTGGGCATGGACGTGCCTTACCAACTGTGGACTTACGCCAAGAACCTGCGCATGTCCAAGGAAGAGCAGCGCCAGGAACACAAGAACGCCGACGGCGACCCGCATATCAAGGCGAAGATTCGCCAGATGCAACAGACCCGCGCGCGGCGCCGCATGATGAGCAAAGTGCCCAAGGCCGACGTAATCGTCACCAACCCCAGCCACTTTGCGGTGGCCTTGTCGTACCAGAAAGAAAAGAACGGCGCGCCCCGTGTGGTGGCCAAGGGCGCGGATGATGTGGCGCTGCGCATTCGCGAGATCGCCGCGCAACATCACCTGCCGATGCTGGAAGCACCGCCGCTGGCACGGGCCCTGTATTTCCACGTCGACCTGGACCGAGAAATTCCCATCGAGCTGTACACCGTGGTCGCTGAGGTGGTGGCCTGGGCCATCCGCCTCAAGCGTGTCAGTGAACACGGCGGCGATCTGCCGCCGACCCCGGTGAACCTGACTGTACCGCCAGGCATGGACCAGCGTGGCCCGCGTACCCCGACACCTGAGGATGACCCGAACGCATGAAAGGCATGACCGATTTATTCGGCCCCGACTCCTGGCTGGCCACCACCGACCTCAAGATCATGACCGGCCCGGTGCTGATCGTGCTCATCCTGTCGATGATGATCCTGCCGCTGCCCACGTTCATCCTCGACCTGCTGTTCACCTTCAATATCGCCCTGGCGATCATGGTGTTGATGGTCAGCATGCTCACGGAAAAGCCGCTGGACTTCTCGGCGTTTCCCTCGGTGCTGCTGTTCACCACCTTGCTGCGCCTGTCGCTGAACGTGGCGTCCACGCGGGTGATCCTGATGGAAGGCCACACCGGCCCCGACGCGGCCGGCAAGGTGATCGAAGCCTTCGGCGAGTTCCTGGTGGGCGGCAACTTTGCCGTGGGCCTGGCGTTGTTCCTGATCCTGGTGACCATCAACTTCATGGTGATCACCAAGGGTGCCGGGCGTATCGCCGAAGTCGGCGCACGCTTCACCCTCGACTCGATGCCCGGCAAGCAGATGGCGATCGACGCCGACCTCAACGCCGGTCTGATCGGCGAACCGCAAGCCCGCCAGCGGCGCAAGGAAGTCGCCCAGGAAGCGGACTTCTTCGGCTCCATGGACGGCGCCAGCAAGTTCGTGCGCGGTGACGCCGTGGCCGGGCTGGTGATCATGGGCGTGTGCATCATCGGCGGCCTCGCCATCGGCATCCTGCAACACGGCATGGCCTTCTCCGACGCAGCCCACACTTACACCATGCTGACCATCGGCGACGGTCTGGTGGCGCAGATTCCCGGCCTGGTGATTTCGATTGCCGCCGGTGTCACGGTGTCGCGCGTGAACACCGAACAGGACGTCGGCCAACAGATGATGGGCCAGCTGTTCAGCCGCCCGAAAGTGCTGATGATGACCGCAGGCGTGATGGGCCTGCTCGGGCTGGTGCCGGGCATGCCCAACCTGGTGTTCCTGATCCTTACCGGGCTGCTGGCCGGGCTGGGCTGGTGGTTCTCCAAACAGGAGGAACTGGCCCCGGAGGGCTCACCGGTGCAGACCCTGCTGCCCAAATCCGCCTCGCAAAGCAGCGAAGCCTCCTGGGACGATGTGCACTTGGTCGACACCCTGAGTCTGCGCGTCGGCCATCGCCTGATCCAACTGGTGGATGCGCGCCAGCAAGGCGAGCTGATCACCCGGATCAAAAGCCTGCGCAAAAAATTCGCCCAGGACGTGGGCTTTCTGCCGCCGGTGGTGCATGTGCGCGACAAGTTGGAACTGGCCGCCAACACCTACATCATCAGCCTCAAGGGCGTGGAAATCGGCCGCGGCGAAGTGTTCCCCGGCAAGTGGCTGGCGATCAACCCCGGCAAGGTCACCCATGAGCTGGAAGGCACGGCGGCGGTGGACCCGGCGTTCGGGTTGCCGGCGATCTGGATCGAACCGAACCTGCGCGAGCACGGGCAGATCTATGGCTACACCGTGGTCGACGCCAGCACCGTGACCGCCACGCACCTCAACCACCTGCTGCATCAGCACGCCAAGGACATGCTGGGCCGTGGCGAAGTGCAGAAGCTGCTGGACAAGCTCGGCCCCGACAGCAAGGGCCTGGTCGACGAAGTGGTGCCCAAGCTGGTGTCGCTGACGGTGTTACAGCGCGTGCTGCAGAACCTGCTCGAAGAAAACGTCTCGATCCGCGACATGCGGACCATCCTCGACGCCCTGGCCGAACACGGTGGCGTGCAACAACCGCCGGATGTGCAAGAGCTGACGGCTGTCGTGCGCGTGGCCTTGGGACGCTCCATCGTCAATCAGCTGTTTGGCAACAAAACCGAACTGAAAGTCATCGGCCTGGACTTCAACCTGGAGCAGGTCTTGATGCAGGCGGTGGGCAACGGCGGCGCGCTGGAGCCGAGCCTGGCGGACAACCTCATGCAGCAAACCACCTTGACCCTCAAGCGCCAGGAAAACAGCACCGAGCCGCCGGTGCTGGTGGTGCCCAACAAGCTGCGCCCGGTGTTGTCGCGTTTCCTGCGGCGGCGTCTGCGCCAGCTCACGGTGATTGCCCTGAGCGAAATACCCGACGACCGCACCCTGCGCATGACTAACGTGATCGGAGGCAAACCCAAGTGAGCGCTCAACGATTTATCGGCGCCAACAGCCGCGAAGCCATGAACCAGGTGCGCCTGGCCCTGGGTGAAGACGCGCTGATCCTGTCGAGCCGCATGACCGATGTCGGGGTGGAAATCCTGGCGCTGGCCGAAGCGCCGCCCACGCCCGCCACGGCGGATTTCGCCGCGTTGAGTGAACGCCTGCTGAGTGAAATCCAGACTATGCGCCAGTTGATCGATGGCCGGGGGAAACCCTCGCCCTTGCTCAAATGGCTGCTCGACGCCGGTTTCAGCGCCAGCCTCAGCCAGGAGCTGCTCGACCACAGCCCGCCCCCGCTGCCCGATGCCACACCGGCACGGCTCAAGGCCTGGCTGACGCAACGGCTGGACAGCCAACTGATCCAACTGGCCGATGAAGCCGAGCTGTTCAGCGCCCCCACGATCATTGCCCTGGTCGGCCCCACCGGCGTGGGCAAGACCACCAGCACCGCCAAGCTGGCGGCGCGTTATGTCATGCGCCACGGTCCCGGCCCGGTGGCGCTGGTCAGCACCGACAGTTTTCGCATCGGCGCCCACGAACAACTGAACATTTACGCGCAATTGCTCGGGGTTGAACTGCACGCCCTGGGGCCGGATGCCGCGCTCGGGCCGCTGCTGGACAGGCTGGCCGACAAGCGCCTGGTGATCATCGACACCGTGGGCATGAGCCAGCGCGACCAACGCCTGCTCACCCAAATCAACCAGTTGGGCGCCAGCGGCCGGGCGCTGCGCCTGATGCTGGTGCTCAACGCCGCCAGCCATGGCGACACGCTCGATGAAGTGGTCCACACCTACCGGGACGCCGCGCATGCCGCCGGTTGCTGCCTGGACGATTGCATCATCAGTAAATGCGACGAGGCTGCCAGGCTGGGCCCGGTGCTCGATACGTTGATTCGACACGGCTTGCGATTGAACTACCTGTCGGCGGGCCAGCAAGTGCCGGAAGACTTGCAACTGCCCGGCGCTTCGAACTTTTTGCAGCAAGCGCTGGATACGTCCCGGCCTTCGCGGTTCGCCTCGGCCCCCGGCAAGCCGACGAGCCAACGCCTGAATGCGCTGGTGCGCGGGTTGGTGGGGCAGCGCAAGGCGATGCTGGCATTGCGCGACAGCCTGGTCGCACACGTCGACGGCTTCGGCCCATTGCTCGACGCCTGGCCGCTGATGGCGTTACCGGCGGCGCAGCAACCCGGGCGCTGGGACGCCTTTGTCAGCGCGCAAGCACCGTGCGCGCCCGTTACAGCGGCGAAAGCCGCCGCGACCCAGGGCAACCAGCACGTGGTGTATCGAGGTGAACGCCAACGCCTGGGCAACCTGGCCGGGCACGCTGAAGCCTTCGGCCTCCGCGAGTTGCGCTACCGCAACCGCACTGCGCGGTTGACCTTGAGTCATCTGCCGGTGGTGCTCAAAGACGGGGCGGTTCGCGCCTGGTTCGGCACCCTGCAGGACAGCCACAGCGGCCAACGCTTGGGGCAACGCTATTGGCTGGCCCGGGAACCCCATGGGTTGCATGAACAGGTCAGCGACCTCGTGCAGCAGTTGAAACATGATGAACTGGCCAGCTTGGCTGCGCGCGGCAAGACGCTGTTGCTCGACATGCACCCGCACCTGCACGCCGAACTGCAGCGGTACCTGGCCGCCGGTATCGCCGCCAGTGCCGTGCTCCTGAGCAATGCCAGTGATGACTGGGCCTTCCAGGCCCGTGCCCAACTATTGGGGCTGTTGCCGAAAAAAACCAGGGGCCACGCCGCTGAAATCCTCGAAGGCGTGCTGCACTTTTGCGCCATCACGGAAAGCCTCTGACCATGCACGATCAAGCCGCCGGCCTGCGCCATTGGGCCAGTCAGCGCCCGCTCCCCGTGGTGGATCGCACCTTGATGCTGTTCGGCGCGGCGCAGGCGGCTGTCCAGGCACACAACACCCTGGAGCGCTGGCACCGTCAAGGTCATCGCTGGGTGGGCGACCCCGCGTGCTGGCGCGTTCAGGCTGTGGATAACTATCACCGCGACCTGCCCGAACGCTGGGGCGTGTGGGTCGACAGCGACCTCGGCGCCTTCCGCCGCACGTTCGACACCTTGAGCCAGCTCCGCGAACAGAATGGCCCCCGGCAGGTATTGGCGCTGCACAGCGGGTTTTCCCAACACGGCCTGCTCAACAATTTGCGCGAAGCGGCGCAGCGGTATCTGGGGACACGATTGTTGTTGATCGACGAGACCTGCGCGCACCGCCAATCAAGCCGCCCCCCACATAGCATCGGTGTCGGCCCGGCTTAAAGGGCGAACACGTCACCTGGCGTACAGCTGTTCCGCGCTTAAGCGGCCAGGGCGAGCGGTAATAATCCCGTGGATTTTCTGTCTTTCGCAGGCGCGCACGATGTATACGGCACAGGGCAAGATTAACCAGCAGGAAGTCCTCCAGCAGTACCTCCCCATGGTCCGGCGCCAGGCACTGGGATTGAAGACCCGGCTGCCTTCCAATATTGAACTGGACGACTTGATTCAAGCCGGCAGCATCGGCCTGCTCGATGCCATGACGCGCTACGACGTGAGTGTGGGCGCAACCTTCGCCACCTTTGCTTCGCAACGCATTCGCGGGGCGATGATCGACGAGCTGCGCACCCGCGATTGGGTGCCCCGCAGCGTGCGCCGTAACGCGCGGGCGGTGGAGGATGCCATGCACCGCGTGGAGCAGAATCTCGGGCGGCCGGCGCGGGAGCGGGAAGTCGCTTCGGCCATGGGCCTGACGCTGGAGCAGTACCAGAAGGTGCTCGATGACACCAACGGCAGCCAGATGCTGCCCTTTGACGATGTGGACGAAGAGCACAGCGAGGGCTCCAGTTCGCGGCTGCGCACGCCGTTTGCCGAACTGATCAACGACCGCAACCGCGCCAACCTCACCCGCGCCATCGACGCCCTGCCGGCGCGTGAACGCCTGCTGCTTGCGCTCTGTCACCACGAAAAGCTCAACCTGCGCGAGATTGGCGTGGTGCTGGAGGTGAGCGAATCACGCGTGTGTCAATTGCATGCCCAGGCGATCGCGCGACTGCAGGTCAGAATGAAGGAATAGCGCCGACGATCCAAGGTGGGGGCAGGCACGCCAGCGCCCGCCTTTAATCGACGGCGTTCCCGAGCCTGCCTTGCATCAGGGCAGGTCTTCCCCCTCGGCGTAAGCCACTTCATTGAAACTGGCGATCAGCCAGGTCAGTTCCTCACGCGGCAGGTGCGTCAGCGGCTGCAGATCGAACCGCGCCATGCGCCCGACAAACGCGGTCGGGGCCAACAACCGTTCGACCACATGGTAGTGTCGGCGGTCCAGATAATCGTCGAACAACACGATGACCGGCTTGGTCGCCCGCAGGTACGCGGTGACAAAGCAGGCAATGCGAAATCGCCCATCGATCAGGATTACATCGGGCTGCTCGAAGAACGGCTCATCCCAGACCCTCAGCGGGTAGGTGTGGAATTTCTTCCAGTGCCGGGCGTTCTTCGGCCGTGCCCATTTACCGGTCTCGCCCACATCCACCGGGTAAATCATCGGCCGTGAGGGCAGCACCGCGTTGGCGATCCAGGCTTGCATGTCCTGCGCCCAACGGGCGTCGTTTTCCACCGAGATCACGGTTTTGTCCGGCATGTTGGCGGCCAGTAGGGTGGAACCGCCGCTGCCATATTCCAGAATCACCGAGGCCTGGGTGTAGAGTTTTTTCACATAGGCGGCCACTTCTGCCGGAAAGGTCACCTGGGGGGCCTGCATCGGCGCCCGCGGCAGTTCGAGCGGTTGCGGCATGGCGCTCGGGTTCCGGCAGTGCTTGAGGTACTGCGCGGCCAGGTCGCTATCGATTGTGTTGAGCAGTTGCGTCGCCACATCAAAGGCGGCGTAGACCGTGTGCAGTAAAAAGGCCAGCTTCAGGCGCTGGTTATCGGACAGTGCTGCCATACGTGTTGCGTCCGGCAAAAACAGCGCATCGGCACACACCAGGTGAGAAGCGCGCAATTGATCCAGGCTTTGCCCTTCGGCCGGATGGCTGATGTGCTGCAGGTTATTGAGCCGGTAAAAACTGAACCCGCGCCGCGCCAGGCAGCGGCTGATCAAGCCCACATCGGCCTGCTGATCATGCGTCGGCGCGAAGTTGACCCGCGCTTGCACCAACAGCGTATCGGCGAGGGTACGTTGGCCATGTTCGATCACGGCCAGGCTGTCGTTGAGGTTGTCGAGCAACAGCCAGTCCACCGACGGCAAGCCGTTGATCGCATCCAGCTTGAGGGTGGGCACCGCCAGTTTGGCCAGTACCGCGGATGCCGCCAGCGGTGCCAATGTGGCGCTCATGGCCGGATCGAGGCAGGCGTAGAGCGTGGCGGGCTGGCCATTGCCCAGCGCCGCATGGGGGTAGTAATGCAACTCACCCAGTTGCGCCAGTTGTCGGGCATTGTCGATACGGCTGGCGGGATCAAAGGCCACCGTGGAAAACGCCGCCATTTTTTGCAGCGCGACAAACTGCGCCGATGCGATCAGCGTGCCGCCGTGGTCCAGGGTCACTACTTTGCCCTGGAACTTGAAACCAAAACCCTCGTCCCTGGCCGGTGCCGCCGGGTGCTGAAGCACGACAGCGGTGGCCTCCCCCTCGAACCTGGCCAGCCCTTGCGGGTTCAATGTCAGGGCGGCAGCCGGCAGGCCCGCGCAGTAGCGCTGCCAGATAGCACGCATGGCGGTGCCGAAGTGGTTGGCGAAACGCTGGCTGTCGCACACCGGCGAGCCCATCAGTACCTCGCGCAGGTGGCTGCGAATGCGCGCCAGGCTGTCCAGGTCGTTGGCCAATTCAATGACGCGTTGCTGGTAGTGCGCCCAACTGTGCGCCACCAACTCCGGCAGACCGGCGTTGACCAAGTGGGTGGCCGAGTGGCGCCCGGCAAAGGTCGGCCCGGGGAAGGTGACCACCGGCACGCCCATCAACAGGGCTTCGCAGGTGGTCAGGCCGCCGGAATAAGGCCAAGGGTCCAGCGCGATGTCGATGCGGTTGTAGGTTTCCAGCAGGGTCTTGTGCCCCACCGGCCCTTCGATCAGCACCCGCTCCCGGGCGATACCGTGGGCAGCCATGATGCCGTGTACATGGGCGCGCAACTCGTCATTGCCAAAGGCTCCGCCCTTGAGCAACAGGCGCGAATCAGGTGCGGCCCGCAGCAATTCGGCCCAGCGCCCGAGCAGCACATCGTTGACCTTGCTCGGGTTGTTGAAGCAGCCAAAGGTGACAAAGCCGTTTGCCAGCGCGGGCAAGGGCTTGATGTCCGGTGTGTAGGGCGGCGGGTCGTAGCAAATGTAGTCGTCGGGCAGGCGGATGAGCTTTTCGGTGTAGAACGCGTCTTCCCCCTCCGGTGACTCGATGCGGTCGGTGAGCAGGTAATCGATGGCATCCAACCCGGTGGTGTTGATCAGGCCGCCGACCCATTTCACCAGCAAGGGCGCCGGCTGCAACGCCATGGTGCCCATGCGGTTGCCGGCATTATGGCCACAGAGGTCAATCAGGATATCGATGCGATCGTCGCGGACGCGCTGGGCCAACGTGACGTCGTCCATATGCTTGATCGCCAGCCATTGCTGCACCGACGCCTGGATGCGCCGGGTCAGGTGATCGCACACCTGACTGGTGCTGTAGGCGAACAACTGGAACTGATGACGCGGCAGTTTTTCCAGCACGCCCACGATCATGTTGCCCACCGGGTGCTGGCGCAGGCCGTCGGATACCAGGCCGATGCGCAAGCAACGGTCGGGCGCGCGGTCGAGCACTTCGGGGCGCGGCGGCACGGCTTTGGGGCCAAAGCGCGATTGCCATTCCTTGCACACCTCGAAGATAAACTCGCGGCTGCGCTCGGGGTCGTAGTGCAGCGAGGTCAGCCGGTTGGAATACGGCAGCACGTCCTTGCGCTTGGCCAGCGCCACAGCCTTTTGATAATAGGTGTCGGCGGTGGCCAGTTGGCCGATGTCCTTGTACAGGTTGGCCGCGTTGTTCCAGTGGCTGTAATCCCCGGGTTCGCGTTCGATCAGCTTGTCGAACACCTTGATGGCTTCGCCATGGCGTTCCAGGCGATTGAGGATCAAGCCTTTGCGCGAGAGCATATGACAGTCATGGGGCGCCAACGCCAGTGCCTGATCGATATGCGACAGGGCGTTGGCGAACTGGCCTTTCTCAAAATACAGCGTGGCCAGGCGGTGATGTCCGACGGCGAAATCCGGGTCGATGCCCAGCGCCTTGTGGACGAGTTCAAGGGCACGATCCGCCTGGCCGAGCTTTTGCGCGGCCTTGGCCACCCACTCCAATGCCTGAGGCTCATCGGGCAGCAACTGCAATGCACGCTCGAAACTGGCCAGCGCTTGCTCGGGGTCGCTGTGCAGTTGCTGATTGCCCAGGTCTTTCCATGCCTGTGGGTCACGGGGGCGTTGCTCGGTGCGTCGTCGCGCCTGGGCAAGCGTATGGGCAGCAATATGGCTGGGCGCGCCGTGGCGCGGGGATCTTGGCATTCAGGAGCAGCCTTGTGCAGAGAGATACTAGGCGAAATGCTATCGCGCCACCCTCCCCACCAAAGCCCGGATAAACCCACCTCAATGCCACGATTACCAAAGATTGTGCAGCGAACGCGCACAAAAAAGGGGCTCAGCGTGCGCTGGCCCCCTTCGTACCGCACCGTCGCGATTATTGCAGCAGCGACAGCATTTGCTCCGGCATGGAGTTGGCTTGGGCCAATACCGACGTACCTGCCTGTTGCAGGATCTGGGCGCTGGTCATGGCTGACACTTCGGTGGCGTAGTCCACGTCCTGAATGCCCGAACGCGCGGACGTCAGGTTAGTGGTCGTGGTGGAAATGTTGGTGATCGCCGAGTCGAAACGGTTTTGCACCGCACCCAGGTCCGAACGCATCGAGTCCACCGTGTTCAGGGCGTTGTCGAGGGTGGTCAGGGTGCTGGTGGACTTCTTGGTCACCTCGTTTTCGGTGTCGATGCTGATGCTGGCCGAGGTGGTAGTGCCGCTGGTGGTCAGGGTCACTTCCGCCGCGTAGGTCTTGCCGCCCACGGTCAGGAAGTAGTCGCCGTCGGCGTCGGCGGACAGCGTGCCGGTGGTGACCGTGGTACCGGACTTGTCGACATAGCTGGTGTTGGTCGACGTGATCGCAGTGCCCGAGGAATCCGACAGGGTGCTGGCCGTCAGGGTGGTGTCGTAGCCGTTCACGTTGAAGCTGTCCAGGCCCAGGGTCTTGGCATTGATTTCGCTGAGCTTGATGTCGATGGTTTCGCCATCGTTGGCGCCGACCTGGATGGTGATGGTCTGGTCTTTGGACAGCACGTCCACGCCGTTGAACGCGGTTTGCGAGGAGATACGGTCGATCTCGTCCAGACGCTGGGTGATCTCGTCCTGGATCGATTGCAGGTCGGACTGGGAGTTGGTGCCGTTGGACGCTTGCACCGACAGCTCACGGATGCGCTGCAGGTTGTCGTTCACCTGGTCCAGCGCGCCTTCGGTGGTCTGCGCCAGAGAGATGCCGTCGCTGGCGTTACTGCTCGCCTGCGACAGGCCGGTGATCTGCGAAGTCATGCGGTTGGCAATTGCCTGGCCCGCGGCGTCATCGGATGCGCTGTTGATTTTCAGGCCCGACGACAGGCGTTCGATCGAGGTGCTCAGGCTGTTCTCCGAGGAGTTCAGGTTTTGTTGAGCGATCATGGACGTGATGTTGGTATTGATAACTGACATGGTGCAGTTCCTTTTCGTGGGTGAGCCGCTTGAACAGATGAGAGGCCCGGCGTTGATGCCATCACCGCCGTTGCCGTACAGACAAAGCGAACATCGGCGATCCGATCAGGCGTCTTTAGGCAGCCCCCAAAAAAATTTGCGCAGCCGTCCGATTTCGCCACGCAAAGTGCCTGTATTAGCCGATTTGAATCAGCACCCACCGCGTTATAAAGCCTGCCTTGGCCCACAACAGGAGTGCTGCATGAACCCCTCAACCCTGATCGGCATGCTCGCCAGCCTGCTACTGCTGACGGTGCTGCTCATGTTCAGCGCGCAACAACCCGGCTTGTTCATTGACCTGCCGGCCCTCGGTATTGTGGTGGTCGGCACGTTTGCCGCGACCTTCATCAGCTACCCGCTGCGCGAAGTGCTGCACGTCTTCAGCCTGATCAAGACCGTGGTGCGTCACGAGCGCGAATACACCCAGGAAGACATCGACGAACTGGTGAGCCTGTCGCGCCTGTGGATCGACGGCGACCTGCGCGCGGTGGAGGACGTCCTCGACCGGGTGAAAAACCCTTTCCTGCGCTCCGGCGTGCAACTGGTGATCGACAAGACACCGCTGGACGACATCCTCGACCTGCTGCAATGGCGTATCGCGCGGCTGCGTGCCAAGGAACATGCCGAGGCCCAGCTGTTCCGGGTCATGGCCAGCTATGCGCCGGCCTTCGGTATGCTCGGTACCCTGGTAGGGCTGGTGAACCTGATGTTCGTGCTGGGCGACGGCGACATGGTGACCATCGGCCGACAAATGGCCGTGGGCCTGATGACCACGCTCTACGGCGTGTTGCTGGCCAACCTGCTGTGCAAACCGGTGGCGGTGAAACTGGAACGCCGCACCGAACAGCGCGTGGTGGTGATGAACATGGTGTTGCAGGGCGTGGCGATGATGGCCAACAAACGCAGCCCAGGGCTGATGCGTGAAACCTTGAAGTCGTTCGTGGCCCATTACCAGAACGACTTGCGCGACGAACCGTTGCGCCCGGCGCGCGCCCTGATTGCATTGAAGTGGAAAACCCGGGCATGACGACCATCACCCGCAACCAGGCGGCCGCGATCGCCAGCGGCACGCCGGCCGTCGAAGACCCCGGTGGCGAAACGTGGATGATGACCTACCTGGACATGATGACCCTGCTGCTGCTGGTGACCATGGCCATGCTGGCGTTGGCCGGCAAGAGCCATGAGCTTGCACGGCACAGTGCCAAGTCCAATGGCCCCGCCGTTTTCAGCGTAAAACGCCTGACCACGCTGGACCCGCCGGGTGCGTTGTTGCTGGTGCCTCAGGTGCCGGCCCCCGTTGTGGAACCTGAGCCCGAACCCGAGCCAGAACCCGTCGCTGTCGTTGAGCCCGAGCCGCCCAAGCCCACGACGCAAGACCTGCTCAACGAACTGCCACTGGACAAGCTGGGCAATGACATCGAAGTGGTCACCAACGACAGCAGCGTGAGCTTTCGGATCAGCAGCGAAATCCTGTTCCCTTCCGGCCAGTCCGACCTCAGCCTGGGCGGCCTCGCCGTGCTGCGCCATCTGATCCCTGTACTCGACAGCGTGCCGCACAAAATCATCGTCGCAGGCCATACCGATACTCAAGACATCCGCAACTCGCGCTTCCCCTCCAACTGGGAACTCTCCGGCGCCCGCGCCGGCAGCGTAGTCCGCTACTTGCAAAGCAACGGCATCCAGCCCAACCGTCTCGCCGCCATCGGCTACGCCGACACCCGGCCCCTGGCCGACAACGCCGTCGCCGAAGGCCGCGCCCGCAACCGCCGCGTGGAGCTGATCCTGGAGCGCTGACGCGTGGGTCTTTTTTTTCCGGCGCAGAACAGTGATCATCGCCCTCCCCACCAAACCCCGAGGAAGCGAGACCATGGAATTGACGCTGGAAGCGGTTGCGCTCTTCGCACTGAAACTGGTGTACGAGACCGACGGCAGCAGCCCGGTCTTGCGTGACGATCTGGTGATGGACGGGTACGAGCGGGAAGTGTTTGGGTTACTGGTGCGGCAGCGGGATTTGGCTGCGATTCAACGCAAGATCGAGGAATGCGTGGTGCAGGCGCTGGAGGCACTGGGCGGCGCCCACACGGTGCTGGGGCGGGAGTTGCGGCGGTTGGCGACTGACGTGCAAAACGTCCATCAACTCGACGCACTGCCCACGCCGCTAACCACCCTCAAGGACTATTTGAAAGACATCCTGTGAATCGCTGATCAGCGTGCCCGCCGCGGCCAAAAGCGCATGCCCGGTTAGCGCCGCCCTTCAACCGCCATCCGCACGGCCAAGCCCATCAGCACCGAGCCCATCAGCCAGCGCTGCACCACCTGCCAACCGGGCCGGGTGACGAAAAACACCGCGATGGAGCCCGCCATCATGGCAATCATTGCGTTGACGCTCACGCTGATGAAAATCTGCGTGAAGCCCAGCACCAGGGATTGCGTCAGCACACTGCCGTGGCCGTTCGGGTCGATGAACTGAGGCAGCAACGACAGGTACATCACCGCGACTTTAGGATTCAGCAGGTTGGTCACAAAGCCCATCATGAACAGCTTGCGCGGGCTATCCAGGGGCAGGTCCCGTACCTGAAAAGGCGAACGACCACCCGGCTTGACCGCCTGCCAGGCCAGGTAGACCAGGTACAACGCACCGCCAAGCCGCAGCGCGTCATACGCCAAGGGAACCGCCATCACCAATGCGGTGATACCCAATGCCGCGCACAGCATGTAAACGATAAACCCCAACGCCACCCCGCCCAGGGAGATCATCCCGGCCATGCGTCCCTGGCAAATCGAGCGGGAAATGAGGTAAATCATGTTCGGCCCGGGCGTCAGCACCATGCCGAGTGAGATCAGCGCGTAGGCAAGTAAGCTGGACATATCGGGCATTGTTTAGCTCCTGGATTTTTATTCTGCCGGCGTGAAATCCTTCGCCGACGTTGCAGTGTCAGGCGCCATGGTAGGGCGTTGAAAAGCAGGGCGTTAGATACAGATCCACGAGCAAAACGTCATACACCGGCTGACGATTACCGACTCACTCACCCAGGACAGGCACATGATCGACTTCAACAACAAAGGCTTCTTCAAACTCAAGCAAAACAACGAATACGCCGAACGCGTCGCCGCCCTGCTGCTGGACGGCGAAGAAGTGATCGATGCCTACAAAGCCATGCGCGACGGCGTGGTCTTCACCACCAAGCGCATCATCGCGGTGAACGTGCAGGGGATTACCGGCAGCAAGAAGGACTTCACCTCGCTGCCGTACAAAAACATCGTGGCGTATTCGGTGGAAACCTCCGGGACGTTCGATCTGGATTCGGAGTTGGAGATTTACTTTTCGTCACTGGGGAAAGTGAAATTCGAGTTCACGGGGAAGACTTCGATTGTTGAAATCTCGCGGATCATTTCCAAGCACCTGCTGGCGTGATCAGCGGGCAGAAAAAGACCTTGGCGTTCCAAGGTCTCTTATTACTGCATGCGCGGCTGATTCAATGGATACGGACCATGTGAGTTATACCCTGCAATCAAAACTGACAGGCAAGTAGGACCGTTCTGATTTTATCTGATCCCCCTCTTAAGCAGCAGAGCGTTTGCTATGGTCGCGAAAAAACGCAACGGAAATGCTGAATGCTGACGTTCTATACGCTATGGAAAAACCATCCGGAAATCTTCGGAGACGCCGCCCCGTGCCGAACCAACGGCGCGAAAAATTTCAGCGATCAATGCGCGATCAATCTAGGCGTGGCATTGCGCAGATCTGGTGCCGACCTAAGCAGATTAAGGGGGGTGCGCTATTGTTGGCAGCACCCCAAAAGTGAAGGTCACGTACTGGCCGCAGAGGAAATGGCCAAGGCATTAAGCAGCGCCAATATCCCTGGTATACAGCCCGTAAAGAAGGTAAAGCCTGAAGACTTTGAGGATATGTTGGTCGGGCAGCAAGGCATCATCTTCTTCAAAGATTTTTGGCGCAGGAGGAATGAGACGTTTGGCAATCGCAGTGGTGACCACATTGATTTATGGAATGGACGGCGATTAACGGATTGGCTGAGCTACCCACGAATTCAGTTGGGGTTCTCGATCGAAGGGACGTTCTCGGATTATCACGACTCCAGGGAAATATGGTTTTGGAGGGTTATATGAAGGTATGCAAGGCTGTCGTGTTCGTGTTTTTGGTGGTTGCCGTCGCTGTTGGGGTGTTTAACGGTGTGGTGATGGCGGTGGCGGCGTACTTTGGGCCGTTTTATGAAGGGGATGCGGAGCAGACTCGGAATTTTGGGATTTGGTTGGTGGGGAACGGGGTCACTGTTGTGGGGGCGGTTGTGGGTGGGGTGGTTTGGTATTGCAGGTATTTGGGGCGGGGCTGATGCACCGCGCCCACATTTGAGGGGATGTCCTTATCGGTGTAAGGGCTTCAGAACGACGCAGGTTTTATGTGGGAGTTGTCGAGCCCCAGCGAGGCTGCGATGCAGGCGCTGCGGTCTGGCAGGTGTCACGCGGTGATCCCATCGCAGCCTCGCCGGGGCTCGACAACTCCCACATGGGGTCAGGCGATCACTCAGGTTGAAACGTCGCCAGGTAGGCCAGGATGTTGTCGATCTTTTCCTGATCGCTGATACCCCAGAAGATCATGCGCGTGCCGCTCACCACCTTCTTCGGCGCCTCGATATAGGCCGCGAGTTTTTCCCGGGTCCAGACCACCCCGGAGTTTTTCATCGCATCTGAATACTGATAGTCGGGAGTGGTGCCGGCTGACCTGCCGATGATGCCGTTGAGTTCGGGGCCAAAGCCGCCGCGCGCGCCCTCGCCGATGCTATGGCAGCCGCCGCAGGTTTTGGCGAAGAGCTTGCCACCCGCTTCGGCATCGCCGGCGGCGAAGGCTGCGCCGGTGTTGAGGATCAGGACGAAGGTCAGTAACGCGCGGTATTTCATAAGGGCTCCACATCGGGTGATACGGGTAATTATGCCGGTTTGTCAGGAACGCATGCCCATCCAGATCACCGCTTCGGTCCACGCTGTCACCACCGGCGCCAGCGCCCTGAACCACGGGTCGTCCCGCTCGATCTGCGCGGCAGAGTGATCATGGTGGTGCTGTTCCTCCTCGACGATCGAGGCAATCGCGGCCACGGCCAGCGGGTCGATGTCACGCAATGTGTGGAGTTGATGGGCCAGGTGCCTGAGGACCACACTCTCGACCGCAACCGTGGTGGCAACAATTGCTTTGCGGCCGCACAGGCCGGTGATCAGCCCCAGTACCAGGCCGCCGAGACCGCATAGCCAGTAACTGCGGCAGCGGCGGTAACCCCGTCGTCGCAATTCGGCCTCAAGCAAGCGGACCGGGAGTGGGTGGAAAAGCGCCCGTATCGTGCAGCAGCACCCGGCAAATGCGCAACCTAGACGCGCAAAACGACCATCCATCGCTCAGCGCATATCGGATCGAACCTAATCCGCTCCGCCCCACTCCACCCTACTGAACCCTGATGGTGGAGTAAGGATCATGGCTCAGCCATCGATTTTAGTGCTGGAAGACGACGAAATCATTCGCACGTTAATGGTGGACGTGCTGGAGGATTTCGGCGCACATGTCACCTCGTTTCCTTCGGCGGATGAAGGCATGATCTACCTGGAGCGGGCCGATGACCCGGTGGACCTGATTGTGAGTGATATCCAGATGCCTGGTTTACTCAACGGCTATGACCTGAGTCGCGTGGTGGCCCATCGCTGGCCGTCGGTGCCGGTGCTGCTGACGTCCGGCAACACCGGGCTGGCGGCGCAGCTGGGGGGATCGGTACGCTTCCTGCCCAAGCCGTGGAGCACCGAACATCTGCTCGAATGCGTGCAAACCGCACTGACCCGGCAGGGCGCGTCGATGCATTGATAGCTTCGCGATATCGCTTTGCTCAACGTCACGACGGGCTGGCAGTGGGCTTCGATTTACGGTGCCCACGGTGAATGACGATTCCCACTCCTGAGTAGTCTCGTTTTGACTCAATAGGTTTATAGCGACTGCCTTCTTACCCGCTGTAAGTTCGGTTCGCGTCGACAGTGTTCGCCGCGAACCGAACTTACAGAGGAAACCGTGATGAATATTTTCTACAGCCATCTGAACTTCGAAAATTCGTTTCTGCCGACCTACTTGAACACACAGGTAGACCACCACTCCCCCTCAAAAACGCCCCCTCAGGGAGCGGCCATTGACGTCAATGGCGAGCAGTCGCCTAAAAAAGACCGCGCCGTGAGCGGGCTGGACAGCCTGGGTCGGGGAAACATCATCTGAGGCGCCCGACCAGAGGCTGCCGACCTGCAGCCTCTTCCTCCTTTCGATCCGCCCGGCCTTAACACAATACTGACATCCGCCGGGTTAACCTTCGTGATCATCCTGCGCGGAGCTTTCAACCCTATGCCTCACGCCGGCACCCTGCCCGACGTCCTCGCCGGCCCGCTGCTGCGGCGCCTTGAACCCCTGCGCCTGGTAATGTGGCTGGTGGGGACGCGGCAACTGCCTTTGACCCTCAGGCTGCACGTCGCCGGACAGAGCCGCGACATCGTGCTGGACCAAGGCCAGTGCCAAATCGTGCCGGTGGGGCGCCAGGCCTTTATCCACTTGATCGACATCCCGTTGGACGAGGCCCTGCCCCAGGACGCGCTGATCGGCTACGACCTGCTGATCGACGGGCGCGGCATCGCCCACTGGGCAGCGCACCTGCTCTATTGCGACGCGCAATCGCCGAGTTTCGTGCTGCATAGCCGTATTCATCAACTGGTCCACGGCTCCTGCCGCAAGCCCCATCACCCGGCGGACGAGGGCTTGCTGTGCGTCGATCGCCTGCTGGCCGACGCCCAGACCGCGGCCCAACGCCCGGCATTGTTGATGATGAGCGGCGACCAGGTGTACGCCGACGATGTCGCCGGGCCGATGCTGCGGGCGATTCATGGGCTGATCGCGCGCCTGGGGCTGTTCGACGAATACCTGGAAGGCGCCGTGGTGGACGACAGCACCAGCCTCTACGGGCATCACGCCAGTTATTACCAGCGGGCCGAACTGCTCCCCGCGCTGGACAGCAACGAGACCTTGCGCGAGCGTTTTTTCGGCGGCGTGAAGAAGCCGATTTTCACCAGCAGCACCGCCGACAATCATCTGGTGACCTTCGCCGAAGTGATGGCCATGTATTTGTTGGTCTGGTCCCCCACTCCCTGGACGCTGATCGCGCCACAGCCGCCGCAACTGAACGCCGACGCGCAACAGCGTTATGCCCGCGAACAGGTGCAGATCGATCGCTTCCGCAACGGCCTGCCCGGCGTCGCGCGGGTGTTTGCCCATCTGTCCACGCTGATGATCTTCGACGATCACGACATCACCGACGACTGGAACCTCAGCGCGCAGTGGGAAGAAACCGCCTACGGCCATCCGTTCTCCAAACGCATCATCGGTAACGCGCTGCTGGCTTACCTGCTGTGCCAAGGCTGGGGCAACCAGCCGCAGGTATTTGGCCCGCTGATCAACCAGACCCAGGCGCTTGTCGCCCAGGCACAGCACAACCACCTGAACGCGAGTGCGCAGGATCAACTGCTCGACACGCTGCTGGCCTTCCAACAGTGGCATTACGTGCTGCCGACCACCCCTGCGCTGGTGGTGCTCGACACCCGCACCCGCCGCTGGCGCAGCGAATTCAACCTCAAGCAACCGTCCGGCCTGCTGGACTGGGAAGCCTTGAGCGAACTGCAACAAGCGCTGCTGGACCACCCGTCGGCAATCATCGTCTCCCCCGCGCCGATCTTTGGCGTCAAGCTGATCGAGACCGTGCAAAAAGTGTTCAGTTGGTGCGGCTACCCGCTGCTGGTCGACGCCGAAAACTGGATGGCGCATCGCGGCGCCGCCCAGGTGATCCTGAATATCTTCCGCCACTCCCGCACACCGGGTAACTACGTCATCCTCTCGGGCGACGTGCATTACTCGTTCGTCTACGAAGTGCTGATCCGCCATCGCAACGCCGGCCCCAAGCTCTGGCAGATCACCAGCAGCGGCATCAAGAACGAATTCCCGCCGCGCCTGCTGGAATGGTTCGACCGCCTCAACCGCTGGCTCTACTCGCCGCGCTCCCCACTCAACTGGTTCACCCGCCGCCGCACCATGCAGGTGGTGCCGCATATCCCGGAACACGCCGAAGCCGGTGAACGCTTGTGGAACTCGGCGGGGATCGGCCAGGTATTTTTCAACGAGCAAGGCCAGCCCGAGGCCATTTACCAGCACAACGCCAACGGGAAGGCACCGACGAGGATGCGGGCGCCGAAATAATGGCCCATCGCCACACCTCGACAACCGCACAGTCGCTCTATTCAAAGCGTGCAAGCCCCGTTGTACAGTAGCGCCAGCCACGGAGTATCGGCGTCAATTTGACCGGCCTTGGGGCCCACGCAGGAAGCGCGCACATGGACGATACATCCGGCAACAAACCGTCAACTGACCTCAATGCGGACATGTTGCATGCCGTCATGGAACTGGTCAGCGACGGGGTCTGGGACTGGAACGCGAATACGGGGTTCGTTTACCGCAACCCGGGCTGGTACGAAATGCTCGGTTCCCCCCGCCACTCCCTGGAGAACAGCGTGTTCACCTGGGAGAATATCATCCACCCCGACGACTACTCCCGCGTGATGACGGTGTTCGATGACTACATCAACCGTCGCTCGCCCTATTACCAAACCGAATACCGTTGCCGCAAAAAAGACGGCAGCTACCTGTGGATCGAAGACCGCGGCTATGTGGTTGCGCGTAACCTCGACGGCTCGGTAGCGCGCATGGTCGGCGCCCATCGCGACATCAATACGCGCAAGTGCGCGATCGAACAGCTCGAACGACGCAACCAATCCCTTGAAGCCTTGGTTGCCGAACGCACACGCGAGTTGTCGCGGGTCAACCAGCAACTGCAGTTGCAACTGGACGAGAACCGCTCCCTGGCCGAGCGTGACGCCCTGACCCGCGTGGCCAACCGTTATCGCCTGGAGAAAGTGCTGCTGGAAGAATGTGAGCGCGCCCAACGCTTTCGCCTGCCGTTGGCCCTGGTCGCCATGGATATCGATGACTTCAAGCCGATCAATGATCGACACGGCCACGGCGTCGGCGACCAGACCCTGATGAGCGTCGTGGAGAGCCTGGAGGCCTGCGTGCGCCCCGGTGACTTGCTCGCGCGCTGGGGTGGCGATGAGTTCGTGGTGGTGCTGCCCAAAAGCACCCTGGAGAGCGCAAAAAACCTGGCCGAGCGCATTCGCCAAAGCATGAGCGAAGTCCCCACCGTGGGCGACTTCAAAATCACCCTGAGCCTGGGGGTGGTGGAGCGTCATGCGGGTGAAGGCCCCGACGCCCTGATGGCGCGGGCCGATCAGGCGTTGTATCGCTCCAAGGCGGCGGGGAAGGACATCGTCTCGGAATGAACGCACGGGTTTGTGGCCCCGAACGGCTGCTTGGCAAGCGCTCCTTCCGATTTGGAATGACCCGGCGACTTTATTTCGTTTGCGGCCCGGCCCGGCTCACGGCTTAGATAAAAAGACGCCCGCCATTGCCGAGTCCGAGATTCATGAGCCGCGAAACCATCAGCCAGTCGATTTCCATCGTCCACCCCATCAGCCTCAGCCACGGCAAGAACGCCGAAGTCTGGGACACCGCGGGCAAACGCTACATCGATTTTGTCGGCGGCATCGGCGTGCTCAACCTCGGGCACTGCCACCCGGCGGTGGTCGAGGCGATTCGCCAGCAGGCGACCCAACTGACCCACTACGCCTTCAACGCCGCTCCGCACAGGCCTTACATCGAGCTGATGGATCGTCTGAGTGCATTTATCCCGGTGGACTACCCGGTCAGCGGGATGCTCACCAACAGCGGTGCGGAAGCCGCGGAAAACGCCCTGAAGATCGTGCGCGGCGCCACCGGCCGCACCGCGGTGATCGCCTTCGACGGCGCCTTCCACGGCCGCACCCTCGCCACCCTCAACCTGAATGGCAAGGTCGCGCCCTACAAGCAAAAAGTCGGTGTCCTGCCGGGCCCGGTGTATCACCTGCCCTACCCCAGCGCCGATAACGGCGTGACCTGCGCCGAAGCGCTGAAGGCTATGGACCGCTTGTTCAGCGTGGAAATCGACGTCGACGATGTAGCCTGCTTCATCATTGAGCCGGTGCAGGGTGAAGGCGGCTTCCTCGCGCTGGATATCGCGTTCGCCCAGGCCCTTCGCCGCTTCTGCGATGAGAAAAACATCCTGCTGATCGTCGATGAAATCCAGTCCGGTTTCGGCCGCACCGGGCAACGTTTTGCCTTCTCGCGCCTGGGCATAACGCCGGACTTGATCCTGCTCGGCAAAAGCATCGCCGGCGGTGTGCCGTTGGGTGCTGTGGTGGGGCGCAAGGCGTTACTCGACAACCTGCCCAAAGGCGGGCTGGGCGGCACATATTCGGGCAATCCCATCGCCTGCGCGGCGGCGTTGGCCACCCTGGAGGTGATGACGGATGCACAGTTGCAGGCCTGGGGCACGCGACAGGAAGAGGCCATCCTGCGCCGCTACGAAACCTGGCGCGCGCAACGCCTGTCGCCTTACCTGGGCCGACTGACCGGCGTCGGCGCCATGCGTGGCATCGAGTTGGCCCACGCCGACGGCACGCCCGCGCCCCAGCAACTGAGCCAGTTGCTGAGCTTGGCGCGGGACGCCGGCTTGCTGCTGATGCCCAGCGGCAAGTCGCGGCACATCGTCCGCTTACTGGCACCGCTGACCATTGAGCCGGCGGTGTTGGAGGAAGGCCTGGACATCCTCCAGGCGTGCCTCAAGCAACTGGACTAGTAACGCGCATCCACCGGCTTGCCGCCGTTGGGCCAGTCTTTGACCTTGTCCGGGAAGTCCGGGCGAGGTTGCCCCGAGAAATACGCCGCGACGTCCACCGCTTCCTGGTCGGACAAACCGCCCTGGCCCAACGGGAATTGCTCGTGGAAGCCGATCGGCATGTTGCGTTTGACGAACGCCGCCGCCGTGTAGGTGCGTGCCATGCCGGCGCCGATATTGAACGACTGATCGCCCCACAGCGGCGGGTACACCCGCTCGCCGTCGGCACGCGCCAGGCCCTCACCGTTGTCGCCATGGCACACCGCGCATTGCTTGGCGTAGACCACCTTGCCATTGGCCAGGTCCGGTTTGATCGCCGGGTCGACCTTGCCTACACCGCGCCCGGCCACCTTGTCTTCGGGGCGGGTGTTGTTCTTCATCCAGTCGAAGTACGCAACCATCGCCTGCATATCCGCCGATTGCGGCGGCAACGGTTTGCCGTTCATCGAGCGCCGGAAGCAGCCGTTGATGCGTTCTTCCAGGCTCACCACCTTGCCCGCGCGCGGTGCATAGCTGGGGAAGAAGGCCGACACGCCGACGAAGGGCGAACCGTCCGCCACGGTGCCGGCGTTGAGGTGACAACTGGTGCAATTGAGCGCGTTGCCGACGTTGTCGGGCAGCAATGCCTTGGTTTGCAGGTGCAGGCGCATGCCGCGCACCACCTGGTCGGCGTTCGGCGCCGCGAGCAGGTCGGCCAGGCGCGGGGTTTCGAAAGTGGAGGAGTCGGTCGTGGCCGGGTTGAGCTGATCGCGCAATGTCTTGACCTGCGCGGCGCTGATCGACGTGCCCTGGTTGCCCCAGCGCGTGCGAACGAAACTGAGGATTTCGGCGACCTCCTGGTCCGCCAGCCGGGCAAACCCGGGCATGGTGTAGACCCGTGGGTGAGTGGCCGTTTGTGCGGTCTCCCAACCGGTGAGGGTGATGTGCAGCAGGGATGTCGGGTCGTTCGAGACGATGCTCGGGTTGCCGGCCAACGGCGGGAACAAGCCTTTCACCCCCGCGCCATCACTGCGGTGGCAGTCGCTGCAGAACTGCATATAACCCAGGCCGCCACGGCTGGTGAACAGGTCGGCGGGTGGCGCGGCCGGTGCGCGGGCCACCGACGGCATCGGCAGATCGTCCGGGCCGGGCGGCAGGGATTTCAGATAGCGGGCAATCGCGGTCAGGTCGTCGTCGCTGAAATGCTGGGTGCTGTGGTGAATCACATCGGCCATGTTGCCGGCGACGGTGGCAAAGCGGTTCTGCCCGGTCTTGAGCAGTTGCACGGTGTCTTCCACGGTCCACAGGTTGCGCAGGCTCAGGGCGCGCCAATGCTCGACGGTTTCGCCGGCCAGGTAATGCTGGCCGCCGCGCCCGTCGTCGCTCATGGCCTTTTCCTGGAAGGCGATGCCCCGCGGGGTATGACAGGAGCCGCAGTGGCCCAGGCCCTGGACCAGATACGCGCCACGGTTGAGCTGCGCGTCACGGCCGGGGTCGGGCTGGAACGCTTGCTTGTCGAGAAAGGCGAAGTTCCACAAGGCCAGGCCCCAGCGCTGGTTGAACGGGAAGCCCATGTCCGCCTCGAGGTTGGCCTGCCGCACGGGTTCCACGCCTTGCATCAGGTAGGCGTACAAGGCGCGCATGTCCTCCTCGCTCATCTTGGCGTAGGACGGATACGGCATCGCCGGGTACAGGTTCATACCCGCAGGTGTGACACCTTCACGCATGACCCGGTCGAACTGTTCGAAGCTGTAGGCGCCAATGCCGGTCTCGCGGTCCGGCGTGATGTTGCTCGAATAGATCGTGCCCATCGGCGTGCTCAGCTCCAGCCCGCCGGCCATCGCGTTGCCTGGCTTGGCGGTGTGGCAGGCAATGCAGTCGCCCAATTGCGCGACATATTTGCCGTGTTCGATCAGTGCGGTATCGGCGGAATTGGCGTGCAGGGGTAGCGTCAGACCAAACGTCGCTCCCAGCAAGGCCAGGCGTGACAGAGAAAGCGCCATTGCATTAGTCCTTTAATGACCTCGCGTGGGGAAGCCCCCTCGGCGCAGGTCCGTTGTCGTTTTTATGGGTTCATCAGACCTTTGTGTTGTAACGGGTTTGGCGCTGCGGGGTTTTGATGTGGGTCAGGCTCAAACCGTAAGGGTGCCACCCATTGACCGTTGATAAGGAAACCCTTGAACACATGTACGTATTTCTGGACGTTTCGTACCATCAAGCGAGGACATACCCATGGAAACAATCAACTACACCAATGCCCGTGCCCATCTCTCCGAGACAATGGATCGGGTCAATGACGATCACATCCCGTTGCTGCTCACCCGGCAAAAAGGTGAGCCCGTGGTGATGATCTCGCTATCGGAATTCAATGCCCTTGAAGAGACGGCCCCGAACCACTCAAATACAACCTCAGTGGCTTCTGGTCTCGGCGAATCACCGCCGAACATCGCTTGGTCTATGGCATAGAGGATGATGAGACTCAGGTCTTGATGTGTCGTTATCACTATTAACGAGGAATACCTGTTGAAGCCGACTGCCCTGGTCCGCGCCTGAAAACATCCGACGCTTTTCTGCAGGGAAGCACACTGGCGCTGGCACCATCGATAGTGTCGAGCGGTGCCTGGGCGGGCGGCATGGTGATCGGCAGCCTGTTGGGCATTCGGGTTGACCGTAGGTCTGTTTTGCGGGCGCTGGCCGCGTTGCGTCGCAATAAGGGCATTGTGCTGCCTTGACCTGCCCCCCCTCCCCGCCGAAAATGCCCGACGCTTTTTTGTCCCTGTTTACTGAAGTAGTGAAATTTCAATGCCCGATTCCTACACCGCTGAATCCGCCGAAGAATCCGTAGTCGCCTTGCAATCCAAAGCTGAATACGAAAACGCCATCAATCTTTCACAGCATGTGCCAGCGGCCAAGATCATCAGCGAGATGGTGCTGGACGCGTTCCACACCTCCAAGGAAAGCGACCAGATCCGCGAGTTGCGCGTGGCCATCCGCCAGGCCCACGATGCCTTCGACGACGACAAGGCCTACGACCTGATGGGCCAGCTCAAGCAGCTCAAGGACGCCGAAGCCGCCGACAACATTGCCCTGGAAGACCTGAGCAGCAAGTTCTCGATCAGCCGCATCCTGTCCAGCTTCAAGGACGACCCGGCGTTTCAGGAGCTGGTCTACGGCCTGGCCCTCAAGGTGTTGAACCAGTCCCACCAGGCCATCAGCAACCCGAGCGCCGGCAAGGGCAAGGCCGCGCGGCCGAAGAAAGACGCCGAAGTGTTTGTGATCAGCAAGGATGGCATCAGCGTCACCCTGCCGCTGCGCACGCCGCGCTCGAAGCTCAATGTCGACCGTGAAGCGTTCGAGTTCCTGGGTTTCAGCTTCGTGGGTGAAGGCGATGACGCCGAGCTGGAAGTCGAGAGCTTTGTGGATAACGCCGGCGCCGAACAGCCGTTGAGCCGCAAGAGCGTGATCACGGCGTTGCAGCAGCAGACCGCGTTCGATGGGTACAGCATCGCGCAGCAGTAGTACCGCAGAACCCAATGTAGGAGGGGGATTGCTCCCTCCCACATTGGTTTTGTGTTGGGTTAAACGCTGCGCTGGACCTGCGCCGCAAACACCTCGCGAAACCGCTCCATCTCGTGCTTGTTCCCCACCGTCACCCGCACCCACTGCGGCCAACTCTTCCATACGCGGCCGATCATCACACCTTGCGCGGCCAGTTTCTCGATCACTTGCTCCGCCGGTTGCTTCACGTCGATCATGAAGCAGTTGCTCTGCGACAGCGTGCAGGTGAACCCACGGGCCTTGAGCCAGGCGACGGTCTCCTCGCGCAGTTGCGCGTTCAGGGCCTTGCGTTGCGGCAACAGCTTGACGTCTTCGAGGCTGGCCTGCGCGCCGAGCAAGCCGCTGCCGGCAGGGACGTTATCGCCCCCGAACACCGCGAGGCGTGCCAGCAACGCCGGGGCGCCGATCGCCAGGCCCACGCGCGCGCCGGCCATGCCGTAGATTTTCGAGAAGGTGCGCAACACCAGCAGGTCGTCGTGTTCCTTGACCCAACTGACACAGCTGGGAGCGTCGGCGAAGTCGATGTACGCCTCGTCCACCACCAGCACGCTGCCTTGGGGTTTGTTCGCCAGCGCGTGGCGGATGGCCTCGGTGGACGTCAGGGTACCGGTGGGGTTATTCGGGTTGCACAGGTAGAGCATGCCCGCCTGGGGATCGGCGGCGAGCATCGCGGGGATGTCGTGGGCGTGCTCGGCCGTGAGGCTCACTTCCTGCACCGGCGCCCGGCTCGCCTCGGCCGCCTGGCGCGGCACCTCGTAGGACGGCGTGGCCATCACCAGGCCGCGGTTTTCGCCGGTAAACGCCAACACCGCGTAGCGCAGCGCCGCCATGGAGCCGGAAAACACCGCCACCTGTGCTTCGGCAATCCCCTGCTGCCGGGCAAACAACGCGGCCAGAGCGTACATGTGGCCGTAGGGATAACGCCCGGCCGTGGCAATCGCGTCCTGCATCGCCTCACGGGCGGCGCCCGAGGGGCCGTAGGGGCTTTCGTTATAGTTGAGCCGCACCTTCTCAGCCTTTGCCGGCGGTGGGCTGGCGACTGCCCAGTCCAGGCGCCCTAGCAAGGGCAAGGCCGCGCCCAAGGCGAGAAGGGACCGACGACTAACGCTGACCATGGTGACAACTCCTTGTACGCGGGTAATGGATTCGCACAGCTCGTACAGTGAGGTATGACGAGAAAGGCACCGGCCGATTTAATCCCGCGCCCAAGAAAAAGCCCCGCGCTTCTCACGAAGGCGGGGCTTGTTCACTGCTTGGAACCACTCAGGGCGCGTAGGTCAGCAACAGCTCTCTCGGCACCTGGAAATCCAGGGACATCATCACGCTGAGCGCGGTGATGGTGAAGATCGAGAACACGAACAGCTTGCGTGCCCAGACGGTGTCGTCCACCGCCTTGTAGCCGGTCCAGGCCATGTACAACCAGTACATGCCCATGGCGGCGGCGACGGCAAGGTAGCTCATGCCGGCGTAGCCACTGAAGGTCAACATCAAGGTCGCCACGAGGAAGGCCAGGATGTACAGCAGGATGTGTTTCTTGGCCACCTGGATGCCGCGCTTGACCGGCAGAACCGGAATCGACGCAGCCAGGTAGTCGTTGAAACGGAAGATCGCGATGGCATAGGAATGCGGCATCTGCCACAGGCTGAACATCACCAGCAGCACCAGCGCGGCCATGTCGAAGCTATTGGTCACAGCCACATAACCAATCACCGGCGGCATCGCCCCCGACAGACTGCCCACCAGCGTGCCGTGAACCGACTTGCGCTTGAGGTACAGGCTGTAGAGGCCGACGTAGATGACAAAGCCGATCACGGCAAACAGCGCCGCCAACGGGTTGGCCACCTTGTACAACAACACCACGCCGGCAACACCCAGGACGGTCGCGAACAGCAGTGCCAGTTTCAGGGAAATAAGGCCCTGGACCAGCACGCGATTCTTGGTGCGTTCCATCTTGATATCGATGTCGCGGTCGATGCAGTTGTTGAACACACAACCGGAAGCTACCACCAGGGACGTGCCGATCATGGCGGCCAGGAAGATGGCCAGATCGACATGTCCCTTGGAGGCCAGGAAGAAGCCGCCTGCCACAGAAAGCACGTTACCGAAAATGATCCCCGGTTTGGTGATTTGGATAAAGTGCTTAAGCGACATCGGGTCTTACCTCACTTCGCCATCATGTAGGTGTGGATGCTGAACATGATCCACAGCGACAGACCAACCAGCAGAACGATCACCAGGCCTGCGAACACGAACGCAATCACGTTCTCGCGCTGGGCCTCGGAGCGGTCCAGGTGCAGGAAGTACACCAGGTGAACCAGGACCTGAATCACCGCGAACGCCAGGACGATCATCAAGGTGATCGACTTCGGCAAGGTTGGGTACATCACCAGGCCGAACGGGATCAGGGTCAGGATGACCGACAGGATGAAGCCGATAGCGTAAGTCTTTACGCTGCCGTGACTCGCATCATGGCTGTCATGGGAGTGTGCATTAGCCATTACAGGGTCCCCATCAAGTAGACGACGGTGAATACGCAGATCCAGACCACATCCAGGAAGTGCCAGAACAGGCTCAGGCAGTTCAGGCGAGTCTTGTTGGTGTTGGTCAGGCCGTGTTTATTGACCTGATACATCATCATCGCCATCCAGATCAGGCCAGATGTCACGTGCAGACCGTGGGTCCCCACCAGCGTGAAGAACGCCGACAGGAAGCCGCTGCGGCTAGGGCCGTAGCCTTCGGAGATCAGCAGGTGGAACTCGTTGATCTCCATGCCGATGAAGCCCAGGCCGAACAGGAAGGTCAGGCCCAACCAGGTCAGTACGCCCTGCTTGTTGCCCTTGTAAAAGGACAACATGGCGAAGCCGTAGGTGATCGAACTGAACAACAGCAAGGCGGTTTCGCCGAGCACGTAAGGCAGTTCGAAGATGTCGTGGCCCGCCGGGCCACCCGCTACGTTGTTTACCAGTACCGCGTACACCGCGAAGATCGACGCAAACAAGATGCAGTCGGTCATCAGGTAGAGCCAGAAACCGTAGACGGTTACCGGGCCCGAGTCGTGGTGATGGTCATCGTGCCCATGGTCATCGACATGGGCGTGTCCAGCATTGGTCACTAAGTTCGACATGGTTTAAGCCTGTTCCAACGAGGTTTCTACACGGTTGGCCGGGATCTTCTTCTCGGCCACCAGGCGAGCGTGCTGCTCGGCTTCGATGCGCTCGATCGTTTCGACCGGCACCATGTAGCCTTGATCATCACGTGCAGCGTGGACAATGAAGTAGCCGATGGTGCCCACCAGGCTCACGATTGCCAGCCACCAGATGTGCCAGATCATCGCGAAACCGAACACGGTCAACAGCGCACCCATCACCACGCCAGTGGCGGTGTTGTTTGGCATGTGGATCGGTTCGTAGTGCTTAGGCCGCTGGTACGCAGTACCGTCTTCCTTGGCTTCGGTGAACGCATCGATGGTGTTCGCGGTAGGAATCACGGCGAAGTTGTAGAACGGAGGTGGCGACGAAGTCGACCATTCCAGGGTGTGGCCGTTCCATGGGTCGCCCGATTCGCACATGTTCTGCTTGCGATCACGCACGCTGACATACAGCTGGATCAGTTGGCAGGCGATACCCACCGCGATCAGCACCGCACCGATCATGGCGACGTACAGGTACGGCACCCACTCAGGGTTGGTGGTGGCGTTCAGACGACGGGTCATGCCCATGAAGCCCAGTGCATAGAGCGGCATGAACGCGACGAAGAAGCCCGAGATCCAGAACCAGAATGCAGCCTTGCCCCAACCGTCGTGCAGCTTGAAGCCGAACGCTTTCGGGAAGAAGAAGCTGAAACCAGCGATGTAACCGAATACCGCACCGCCGATGATCACGTTGTGGAAGTGAGCGATCACGAACAAGCTGTTGTGCAGCACGAAGTCAGCACCCGGGATGGCCAGCAGTACGCCGGTCATACCGCCGATGGCGAAGGTCACCATGAAGCCCAGTGTCCACACAACCTGGCTGGTCATACGCAGACGGCCGTGGTAGATGGTGAACAGCCAGTTGAATAGCTTCACCCCCGTCGGGATCGAAATCAGCATCGTCGCCAGGCCGAAGAAGGCGTTGACGCTGGCCCCCGAACCCATGGTGAAGAAGTGGTGCAGCCACACCATGAAGCCCAGTACCGAGATCGCACCGGAGGCGTAGACCATCGAGTGGTGACCGAACAGGCGCTTGCCGGTAAAGGTCGAGATCACTTCGGAGAAGATACCGAACGCTGGCAGGATCAGGATGTACACCTCAGGGTGACCCCATGCCCAGAACAGGTTCACGTACATCATTGGATTGCCACCAAGTTCGTTGGTGAAAATGTGGAAATCCAGGTAACGGTCAAGCGACAGCAGTGCCAGCGTAGCGGTGAGGATCGGGAACGAAGCCACGATCAGCACGTTGGCCCAGGTGCAGGTCCAGGTGAAGATCGGCATGTCCATCATCTTCATGCCAGGGGCGCGCATTTTCAGCACGGTGGCCAGGAAGTTGACCCCCGTCAGCGTCGTCCCGAGCCCTGATAACTGTAGCGCCCAGATGTAGTAGTCCACACCCACGCCCGGACTGTATTTCAGGCCCGACAATGGCGGATACGCAACCCAACCGGTCTTGGCGAATTCGCCGACGCCCAGGGATACGTTGATCAGCACCACGCCAGACACCAGCAGCCAGAAGCTCAGGGAGTTCAGGAACGGGTAGGCAACGTCGCGGGCACCGATCTGCAGCGGCACAGCAAGGTTCATCAGGCCGGTGAAGAAAGGCATCGCCATGAAGATGATCATGATCACACCGTGAGCGGTGAAGATCTGGTCATAGTGTTCAGGCGGCAGGTAGCCTGGCGCGCCCTCAGTGGCCATGGCCAACTGGGTACGCATCATGATGGCGTCGGCAAAACCACGCAGCAGCATGACCATGGCAACGACGATGTACATCACACCGATTTTCTTGTGGTCGACCGAAGTCAGCCACTCAGTCCACAAGTAGGTCCACTTCTTGAAGTAAGTGATACCCCCAACCAGTGCCAGACCACCCAGCGCGATCATGGCGATGGTAATCATCACAATCGGCTCGTGGAACGGGACCGCATCCCAACTTAATTTACCAAACATCGTTTACTCCTCTGCCCCAGCAGTTGAATGCGAGCCCGTGTCAGAACCTTCAACCGCAGCCACTTCTTTCTTCTCGTGCTTGACCGGCTTGCCTGGTTTCATGCCTTCGTACTTGTCGACGACTTTCTGAAACAGGTCAGGCGTGTAAGTGGAGTACAGCGCGACTGGGTTGTTCTGGCTTGGTTTGGCAAGGGCTTCGTATTCAGCTTGATCAAGCTGTTTAGGTGCGGCCTTGACTTCGGCTACCCAGGCGTCGAATTCTTCCTGGCTCGTCGAGATCGCTTTGAATTTCATGCCGGTGAAACCTGCGCCGCTATAGTTGGCGGAGATGCCGTCCATTTCAGCTTTCTGGTTGGCGATCAGGTGCAGCTTGGTCTGCATGCCGGCCATCGCGTAGATCTGGCCACCCAGGCCTGGGATGAAGAACGAGTTCATCACAGTGTCGGAGGTGATCTTGAAGTTAACCGGGGTATGTTCCGGGAACACGATCTTGTTGACGGTGGCGATACCCAGGTCCGGGTAGATGAACAGCCACTTCCAGTCCAGCGCGACCACTTCGATATTGATCGGCTTGACCTCGGAGTCCAGCGGACGGTACGGGTCCAGCGCGTGGGTGGACTTGTAGGTCACATAACCCAGGGCAATGATGATGAGGATCGGAACCAGCCACACCGCGATTTCAATCTTGGTGGAGTGCGACCACTTCGGCGCGTAAGTCGCCTTGGTGTTCGACGCGCGGTATTTCCAGGCGAAGGCGAAGGTCATGATGATCACAGGGACCACGACCAGCAACATCAGCAGGGTGGCAGTGATGATCAGGTTGCGTTCATCCAGACCGACCTGTCCTTTTGGGTCGAGCAAGGACCACTTGCAGCCTCCCAGCATTAACATCATGCCAAGCAGCGGCAAAAAGCCTAGTAATCGGGGGTACCTGTTTTTACTCATCTCACGACCTCTAAAGCAGCTTGCGCAATGCAGTTGGGTTTTGATCGCCAACACTTCACCCTGCCAAGGGTTGGCATTTCTCTTCGATTGAATAAGAGCCTGCCCGTGCGCCCTGATTGGACGGTTCGCGGACCTGCGGTGAGTTCTTATTCGATTTCGTGGTTAAAGGCCTTGTTACAGACCAATTCCATTTGGTGCGGATAGTTGAAAGGCTGCCGGAACCTGGGGTCGCACAGAGCCATCCATCTGCCCCTCGACCGCTCCAATGCTCAAATATTGAACAGCACCGGACATTCAGTGCGGGCGATTGTAGTTAGCTAGCGATCTATAAACCATGTCTTATAAAGAAATAATTTTTATCGATTCCAGCAATAATCCTTCACCTATTTTGCAAAGGTTCGCGATCTTATCGCGTTGGATTCTCAACAAAAACCACAAAAAATGCCGTGTTATAGGGCAAACTGCCACACCCCTTACCCGCCGTAAGGGCCTGAAAAAGCGCTCCAAGCCCCCATAAAACAGGGCACTCGCTGACCACCGAAAGCCGCGAACGGCGCGCTATTCGCGGTGTTGCTCAAACGATGAACTGACAGCACACATTAACGGCCATGGGCAAATTCACGCGGCGTTGCGACGGCTCGGAAACGCCCTGCGACAGCGCCTGTGTGACAACATGTCGCACACTGCGCGTCGTCAAAATTGTCCCGCGTCACTGTCACCTCACAAATCCCTACAAACAAAAACGCCCCGGCTTTCCCTTGAGAAAGACCGGGGCGTTTCAGTGAACGGCTCAGGCTTTGCGTTGGCGATTGCGATAGATACCCAGGGGCACCAGGATCACCGTCAGCACGAACGCCACCAGCGCCCATTGCGCCAGCGACAGGCCGAGCACCGGCGGGTACGGCGTGCTGCAGAAGCCGTCGACCTGGAATACCAGCGGAAACACCTTGGCCAGGGGCAGGCCGTCAACGATCGGTTGCAGCACATCCACGCCGCAACTGACCTCAGGGAAGAACTGGGTGTACACATGGTGACCGGCAGCCGCCACACCGCCCAAGGCACTGAGCACCACCAACCCTTCAAACAGCGTGATCGCCCCTTTGTTGCGCATAGCCGCACCAATAAACGCAAAAACGGCAATCAACAGCAAGGCATAGCGCTGCAGGATACACAGCGGGCACGGCGCTTCGCCCAACACCACCTGCATGTACAGCGCACCGCCGATCAGCGCCAGGCAGATGATGCCCAGCAACACCAGAAAGCGCCGCTCCCTGCCTAAACGCAATTCGTCACTCATCTCCGTATCCCTTTGTTTGGTTGTGCCTGTGGCGGCAAGTTTACACACAGAGAGTGGTTTAAACAGAAGGGGGTTAACGGCGGATTAATACGCCACTTGTAGGAGCGAGCTTGCTCGCGAAGAACTCAAAGACGCTGCGGTCATCCAGGATGCACGGGCGTTATCGTTGACGTTCTTCGCGAGCAAGCTCGCTCCTACAGGTGTAATGGGTGTGTGGGGGGCCGAAGAATTCGTAGCGGCTTTGTTTTTCGGGTACGCCCAAGGCCTTGAGGTGGCGCTTAATACGCCACTTGTAGGAGCGAGCTTGCTCGCGAAGAACTTAAAGACGCTGCGGTCATCCAGGATGCAGGCGTTATCGTTGACGTTCTTCGCGAGCAAGCTCGCTCCTACAGGTGTGTGGGTGTGTGGGGGGTTATTCGAGGGCGGCGGCTGGGCCGAAGAATTCGTAGCGGCTTTGTTTTTCGGGTACGCCCAAGGCCTTGAGGTGGCGCTTGACTGCGGCCATGAAGCCTTTAGGGCCGAGGAAGTACGCATCCAGGTCGCGCTGCTCAGGCAACCACGCCGCCAGTTGTTCCTGGCTCAGCAGGCCCACGGTGTCGCCTGCCGGGCTCACGCCATCGTCCTCGTCATAGCAGTAGAAGCGCTTGAGCTGCGGATGCTTGGCCGCCAGGGCGTCGACCCATTCCCGAAACGCATGCACCCCGCCGTTACGCGCGCAGTGGATAAAATGCACCGGACGCTGGGTGGCCAGGGCCGCTTCGAGCATCGGCAGTGTTGGCGTGATGCCCACCCCGCCGCTGATCAGCACCAGCGGTTTATCGCTGGCGGCCAGGGTGAACTCGCCCGCTGGCGGGAACAGGTCGATCGTCGCGCCGACCTGCAATTGATCATGCAGGTAGTTGGACACCCGCCCACCGGCTTCACGCTTGACGCTGATGCGGTATTGGCCGGCATCGCTGAGGGCCGACAAGGAATAGTTGCGGCGCACTTCTTCGCCATCGAGCAGCAGCGTCATACCAATGTACTGACCGGGCTCGGCGGCGAGGATCGGGCCGTTGTCCAGCGGGGCGAAATAGAAGGACGTGATTTCGGCACTTTCCTCCACGCGCTTGACCAGCTTGAACGGCCGCGCGCCCCGCCAGCCGCCCGGCGCCTGGGCTTTCTCGTCATAGATCGCGGCTTCGGCGCCGATCAGAATGTCCGCCAACTGACCGTAGGCCGCGCCCCAGGCGCTCATCACCTCGGGAGTGGCAATCTCGCTGCCCAACACTTCGGAAATCGCACGCAGCAGGCAGGCCCCCACGATCGGGTAATGTTCCGGCAGGATCTGCAAGGCCACGTGTTTGTTGATGATCTTCGCCACCAGATCACCCAGTTGATCCAACTGGTCGATATGTCGTGCATACATCAACACACCATTGGCCAGGGCACGGGGCTGGTCGCCGCTGGCCTGGTGCGCCTGGTTGAACAGCGGGCGCACCTCCGGGTACTCGGAGAGCATCATGCGATAGAAATGGGTGATCAGCGCTTCGCCGCCGCTTTCCAGCAGGGGCACGGTGGATTTGATGATGGCACGGTCTTGGGCACTAAGCATGGAGCCTCCTGGGCTTCTTTACTGATTGCCTTGGAGTACTCAGTATTCATGCCAACTAATAAATCGTTTGATTTCAATCAGTTAAATTACTTGTAGTCAGTAAGACCTCCTACAACTTATAGTCATAAGGACTACAAGGAGTCATTATGACTGCGCAATCGCTGCTCACCACCCTGCTCCCTCTGGTCGCCGACCTGTCCCGCGAACTGCCCGAAGGCGAGCGTTACCGCCGCCTGTTGCAAGCCATGCGCGCCCTGCTGCCGTGCGACGCCGCCGCGCTGTTGCGCCTGGACGGTGAGTCGCTGGTGCCGCTGGCAGTGGACGGCTTGAGCGCCGATACCCTGGGCCGACGCTTCAAGGTCAGCGAACACCCGCGTTTCGCCGTGCTGCTCGGCAGCCCCGGCCCGACGCGTTTCGACAGCGACAGTGAATTGCCCGACCCCTACGACGGCCTGGTGGACGGCCTGCACGGGCACCTCGAAATTCACGACTGCATGGGCTGCCCGCTGTATGTCGATGACAAACCATGGGGCCTGCTGACCCTGGACGCCCTCGACACCGAGCGCTTCGAACGGGTCGAGCTGGACGCCCTGCAAGCCTTCGCCAGCCTCGCCGCCGCCACGGTCAACGTCGCCGAACGCATTGAACACCTGGCATTGCGCGCCGAAGACGAACGCCAGCGTGCCGAGATCTACCGCCAGGCCAGCGGCCAGCAGCACAAAGAGATGATCGGCCAGAGCAAGCCCCACAAGCGCCTGGTCGAAGAGATCAACCTGGTGGGCGGCAGCGACCTCACCGTGTTGATCACCGGCGAAACCGGGGTCGGCAAGGAACTGGTGGCCCAGGCGATCCACGCCGCATCGTCCCGCGCGGACAAGCCGCTGATCAGCCTCAACTGCGCCGCCCTGCCGGAAACCCTGGTGGAAAGCGAGCTGTTCGGCCACGTGCGCGGCGCCTTCACCGGCGCGCTGAACGAGCGTCGGGGCAAATTCGAACTGGCCAACGGCGGCACGTTGTTTCTGGACGAAGTCGGCGAGCTGTCGTTGACGGTGCAGGCCAAGCTGCTGCGCGTCCTGCAAAGCGGTCAACTGCAGCGCCTGGGCTCGGACAAGGAACATCAAGTGGACGTGCGCCTGATCGCCGCCACCAACCGCGACCTGGCCGAAGAAGTGCGCAACGGCCGCTACCGTGCCGACTTCTACCACCGCCTCAGCGTCTACCCGCTGCAAGTGCCGGCGCTACGCGAGCGCGGGCGCGACGTGTTGCTGCTGGCCGGGTTCTTTCTCGAACAGAACCGTTCACGCATGGGCCTGGGCAGCCTGCGCCTGACCAGCGACGCCCAAGCCGCGTTGCTGGCCTACAACTGGCCGGGCAATGTGCGCGAGCTGGAACATTTGATCGGACGCAGCGCACTGAAAGCCCTGGGAAACTGTCGCGAACGTCCGAAGATTCTCAGCCTGAGCGCCCAAGACCTGGACCTGCCCGACGTCAGCGCAGCGCCGATCGCCCCCCCACCCGAAGTCACCGCCATCGCCGGCGGCGACCTGCGTCAGGCCACCGAACACTACCAGCGCCAAGTCATCAACGCCTGCCTGGAACGCCACCAACACAACTGGGCCAGCACCGCCCGCGAACTAGGCCTGGACCGCGCCAACCTAGGCCGCATGGCCAAGCGCCTAGGCCTCAAATAACCCAGATCCCCCAATCAAACCCAATAAATACTGAAATACTGAAATGCTGAAATGCTGAAATGCTGAAAATGTGGGAGGGGGCTTGCCCCCGATAGCGGTGGGTCAGTCACTTATTTGTAGCTGACCCACTGCTATCGGGGGCAAGCCCCCTCCCACCTAAAGCAATCCCCTCCCACCTTAACCCCCCTTCCCACCTCAGACTTGCTTCGCCCTGAACACCGCCTCCCCCGCCTGAACCACCCTAACCCTACGAAACACCAACACATTCCCCACCATCACCAACACCAACCCCACCAACGCCGGCGCAGTCCACTGATACCCCTCAGCAAACGCCGACACATTCAGCGCCACCACCGGAAACAACACCGTGCAATACGCCGCCCGCTCAGGCCCCATACGCCCGACCAGCGTCAGATACGCCGTAAACCCAATCACCGACCCCGGAATCACCAAATACCCCAACGCCCCGACATACCGCGCACTCCAGTCCATCTCGAACGGAATACCGCGCACCACGCAATAGGTCGCCAGCATCACCGCACCATATGCCATGCCCCAGGCATTGGTAGTCAATGGCCGCAACCCCGCCTTCTGCTGCAGGCTCGAAAGCATATTGCCAGCCGAAAAACACATCGTCCCCAACAGCGCCAAACCCAGCCCGAGCAAGGTCTGCGGGCTCGCGGTGTGCCCCGCCAGCTCCGGCCAGAACAACAGGCCCAAGCCCAGCAAGCCAAGGCCGCCGCCCATCAACACATTGCGCGCGACCCGCTGGCCAAAAAACACCCGCGCATTCAGGGCATTCCACAGCGTCGCCGTAGAAAACACCACCGCCACCAGCCCGCTGGGAATCCACTGGCTGGCCGTGAGAAAACACATGAAGTTCACACAGAACAGGCACAACCCCTGGGCCAGGCAGATCAGATGCCCGCGCCGGTTCATCACCTGCAACTTGCGGCTGAGCAGCAACAGCACAAACAACACCAACGCCGCCAGGGCGAAGCGATAGACAATCGACACGGGAATCGCCACCACGCCCAGTTGCCACTTGAGGGCGATCCAGGTGGTGCCCCAGATCAGCACGGTGAGTAAATACAGGAAAAGGTTCATAACAGGCTCCGCTGGTTGAGCCACAGTGTCGCCTTCAAGCCCTGGCCGGCGCTTGCAGATTCTTGCGCTTTTGTCGCACGGCAGGCTCACAGCGCCAGCGGCTCGGAGTAGGATGCAAGGCGTCGGAGAGTACACACCATGTCAACGTTGGAATCCCTGCAAGTCTTTCAAGCCCTCAACCGCTCGCCCCACGCTCGCCTCGAAGCCTGCGCCGAGCTCGGTGACGGCTTGTCTGCGGCGTTGTGGAGCAATCACCACGACTCCCAGGACTACCAGGCGCCCGGCCATCACACCTTGTCCTGCTACATCGGCGGCGGCACCGGCACGTTTCGTCGCGACCAGCCGGGCACCAAGGGCGGGCCCGACAAGTTGTGCATCCTGCCGGCCGAGCATCAGTCGGCCTGGGTGATCAACGGCGACATCCGCCTGGCCCATGTGTATTTCAGCCAGGCGCAATTCGCCCTGGGCTGCATCACCCTGCTCGACCGCGAACCGCGCGCGCTGCAACTGCAGGAAAGCACCTTCCTCGAAGACCCCAGCCAGGCGCAACGCTTTCACCAGTTGATCGCCCTCAACTGGCACGAGCCCGCCGAACGCCTGCTGACCAGCAGCCTGGCCCATGAAATGCTCAGCCACACCTTGCTCAGCCAAGTCGGCGCGCGCGACGGGCTGCGTTTGAAAGGCGGGCTGGCGGCGCATCAGCGGCGGTTGTTGGTGGACTACATCGACCAGCACCTGGACGACCCCATCAGCCTCGGGCAATTGGCCGGGATGTGTGCGCTGTCGGAATACCATTTTGCGCGGATGTTCCGCCAAAGCTTCGGCCTGCCGCCCCATCAATACCTGCTGGCCCGGCGCCTGGCCCGCGCGCAGAACCTGCTGCGCAGCGGCAGCCTGCCCGTGGGTGACATCGCGTTGATGTGCGGCTTCTCCAGCGCCAGCCACTTCACCCATCGCTTTCGCCAGGCCATGGGCGCGACGCCCGGCGAATACCGTCAGGCGTTCTGCGCTTAAACCATCAAGCCCAACGTCTTGGCCTTGGCCACCGCCTGGGTGCGTCGCTCCACGCCGAGCTTGCTGTGGATGCGCCGCGCGTGGGTCTTGACGGTGTGCAGCGAGATAAACAAGCGGCCGGCGATTTCCAGGTTGGAGTTGCCCAGGGCGATCAGTTGCAGCACCTCCAGCTCGCGTTGGCTCAGCGGGTTGTCCGCCGTGCCGGTCGGCGAGGCCTGCGGTTCCAGGCCCAGCTCACTCAACAGCCCGGGCGAGCGTAAACGCAGCTCGCGGATCGCTTGCTGCACCTGGCAACGCCCTGCCAGTTCCAGGCCGTGTTGCAGTGAACGACGCGCCATCGCCGGTTCGCCCAGTTGCCAGGCCACCTCTCCAAGCACCAGGTGCAATTCGGCCTCCAGGCACAGCATGCCGCGTTGGCGGGAAGCGTCCAGCAGTGCGTTGAGCCGCGCCAGAGGTTGATCGGCGACACCCAGTTTGACCTCGGCCAACACCAGCAGGTATTCAAGACGCGGGATCAATTCCAGCGTGGCCGGCGGCGCCTGCTTGGCGTCGGGCCCTCGGAAATGGCGGAGCACCCGGCGCAGCGCTGCCACCGTCAATTCGGCGCGGCCCTGTTGCAACCAGAAGTGCCCGCTGACCAGCAGCAACACCGCGCGGTACACCGTGTCCGGCACCTGGCGCTGCTGCATCAGGCGCTCGGCCTCGCGCAACTGGATAAAGGCCTGGGCGTAATCACCGTGATTGGCCGCCAACAGCGCAAGGCCCAGATAGCCATACAACACGCGCTTGTCCTGGCTGTGCAGGCACATGTTCAAACCCGTCTCGAAGCACTCGGCAGCCAACGCGTCCTGCCCCTGGCGCAGGGCCAGATGCCCACGCCGCAAGGCGATGCGTCCGACCAGCGGCCCAGCCTTCAGCCGCTGCTTGAGCAACATCGCCTGCACCTGCTCCAACAGGTTTTGCGCGCGGTACGGCGCGCCGCGCTGTTCGAGCAATTGCGCGTGATCCAGCTCCAGCAGGGCTTCGAGCAACAGCGAACCATGGGCCCGCGCCAGGCACAGCGCTTCGCGGTTCAGGGTCTGGGCCGCCTCCAGCTCACCGCGCAACAAGGCTTGCTGGGTCAGCCCCGACAAGCACATCAGACGTGATGTCCACGCACTGTCGGGCAACGCCTGCAAGGCCTCGAGGAAATGCTCGCGAGAACGTTGCGCATCACCCGCCAGATGCAGCAACCACCCCCACTGCGCCTGCCAGCGCGCCAACAACAGGCGTTGCTGCGGCGCCGACGGTTGCGGGGCGAAACGCGCCAGTTGGCCGATGCACAACGCGGCCTGCTCGAAGCGCCCGGCGAACAGCAACGCGGCCGTGACCAGCCCCACCAACTGCGCGGAACACAGCATCAGTTCGTCACCGTGTTGTTCATGCAGGCGCAACAACAGCACGGCATTCTGCTGGCGGAACAGGTCTTCGAAGCTGAAGTGCTGCAACAGGCTGACGGCCACTTCGTATTCTTCGGCCAGCAGCGCCTGCTCGAACGCGGCTTGCCAGTCGCCCTCGGCACTGAACCATTGGCAGGCCCGTCGGTGCCAGGAGCGTTTGGCCGGCCAGGGTTCATCCCGTATCAACTGCGCAAGCGGCGCGAAGACTTGCAGCCAGTCGGCGGCATCGTCCCAGGGCTGGATAAATGCGCCGAGCGCCTGCAAGTCCCGCAGGTACTGAGCGCCATCGCCAAAGCCGAACAGGTGCTCGCACAAGCCCGCATTGAAACGCGGCAAATGCGCCAGCACCCGCCAGGCTTCCTCCAGTTCCGCCGGCAAGGTGCTGAACAGCTCGTGTTGCAGGTAGTCGAGCAAGGTCTTGTCGGGATGGCCGTCGCCGAGCAAGGCGATGCGAACCCCGGCGCACCAACCGGCGCTGAACCGCATCACGCGCTCGACGCTGTGACCCGGCGCCTCGCCGAGCAGGGCCTGGACTTCCTCGGCGCTGAAGATCAACTCGGCCGCGCTGCATTCCAGCAGCTCATCGTCGAGCAGCAGCCGCGGCCAGTTGCACCCAGGGCGCCGCCGCGCACCCAGCCACCAGGTCAGCGCCGGGTGGCTGGCGCTGAGCAGGCGGTCGAGCAAGGCGTCCAGCTCGGGCGCGGGCAGACGGCTGAAATCATCGAGAAACAACCACGCCGACGTCTGCCAGCGGCTGAGATCCTGCAGCAGCGTGGCTTCATCGGTAAACGCCAGGTCCAGGTTGTGCGCCAGGCGCCGGCACAAATCCAGCGGGCTTAGCGGCACGCCATTGAGCGGTAGCCAGTACACCTGACAACCCGCCGGCGCCTGCAAGGCGCACTCGGCGAGCAACGCGCTCTTGCCACTGCCGCCCGGGGCACAGAGCAACTTGACCCGCGCCTGCGCCGCCAACAACGGCTCGGCCAGGCGCGGGCGCAACAGATGATGGGCGGACAGCCGTGGCATGAATCCAGGACGGTCCAGGCAGCGTGTCATGGCAGTCATTGCTGCATCCTGCGTTTTTATTGTTATGCAACCTGACACCTACCCTAGCCCCGTGCTCGGCGAATATTGAAGAAGTATTCAACGCAGTGATTAATAGCCATGCACAAAACCCAATGTGGGAGGGGGCTTGCCCCCGATGGCGGTGGATCAGTCAGCTCTCTGTAGCTGATCCACCGCTATCGGGGGCAAGCCCCCTCCCACATTAAGATTGCATTTCAAACAGGCATCAACGCACGCCCGAAGCCCTCAACGCCGCTGGCGTGTAGTCCGCCGCCTTGGCCGCAAACCCGAACACAAAACTGCTCTTCTCCTCATTCTTCATACCCAGGGCGATGTAGCGTCCGGCGATGAGGTCGTACAGGGTTTCCACGGTGTAGGCCGGCACCTGATGGTCGTAGTAGAACTGTGCATGACCTTCGGCGACACGCCACAGTTGGCCGCGGCCGTCATAGTGATCCACCAGCGCGACCTGCCAGCTGTCTTCGTCGATGTACATGTGGCGCTTGGCATAGATGTGCCGTTCGCTCGGCTTGACGGTGCCGACCACTTCCCACACGCGGTGCAGCTCATAGCGGGTCAGGTCCTGGTTGATATGCCCGGCCTTGATGATGTCGTCGTACTTGAGGTTCGGCGAATCGAGCTTGTAGCTGTTGTAGGGGATGTACATCTCTTTCTTGCCCACCAGCTTCCAGTCATAGCGATCGGGGGCGCCGGAGAACATGTCGAAGTTATCCGTGGTGCGCAGGCCGTCGGACGCGGTGCCCGGGCCGTCGTAGGACACTTGCGGCGCCCGCCGCACACGGCGCTGGCCAGCGTTGTAGATCCAGGCCAGGCGCGGTTCCTTGACCTGGTCGAGGGTCTCGTGGACCAGCAGCACGTTACCCGCCAGCCGCGCCGGGGCCGTTACCGATTGCTTGAAGAAACTCAGCACGTTGGCGGCCTTGGCGGCGTCGATATCCGGGATCGCCTGCGGCACCGCGACTTCTTCTTCAAAGCGGATCGGCGTGTAGCTGCCGTTCGTCTGCGGGGTGGCCTGGGTGATGATGCGCCGCAGGTTGCCGCCGTGGTAACGGGTGATGTGGTTCCACAGCACCTCCACGCCATTCTTGGGGATCGGGAACGCGTAGTAGCGGTTGCCGGTAAAGTTCTCCAGGCCGTTGCCGTCGTTGATCGCATGCACGTTCAGCGCGCTGCGCTTGATCGACTCGTAGATATCCGGCGGCAGGTTGACCGTGCGGTGGCTCGGGTACACCGGGATCTTGTAGGTCTCGGGGTAACGCTTGAACATCGCCACCTGGCCGTCGGAGAGTTTGTCCTTGTATTTGTCGACGGTCGCGGCGGTGATCACGAACAGCGGTTTTTCATTGGCGAACGGGTCGGCGAGGAAGCCCTTGCTGTCCACCGCACCGGCATTTTTTGGAATGCCGCCGGTCCAGGCCGGGATCGAGCCATCGGCGTTGCCGGCCTTTTCGGCGCCGACCGGGGTCAGGCTGGTGCCGAGCTTGGCGGCTTCTTCGGGCGACACGGCCGCCATGACGTTGGCGGCCAACACACTCAGGGCCATCACAGCAATTAACTTACGCATAGAGTCTTGTCCTTCTTTAAGCCAAATCAGAAGTTCACGCCGAAGCTGAGGGCGAGGAAGTCGCGGTCGGTCAGGGTGTTGTAGTCGCCACCAAAAAAGTCGGTGTAACTCAGGCTGGCGGTGTAGGTGTTGCGGTAGTCCGCATCGACGCCGACGCTGATCGCCTTGGCGCCCTGGTTGAACAGGCCGTTGGGGCCGTAGCCGTTGACGTCGTGGGACCAGGACAGGTTGGGCTTGAGGTTCACCCCGGCAAACACGTTGTTGTAGTCGAGGATGGCGCGGGCACGATACCCCCAGGAATTGGCTGTGACGAAACCGTCGGTGTCGCCACCGTAACCATAGGCGCCGTATACCGAGTCGCGGCCGTAGCGCAGTTTGCTTTTCGCTTCCAGCCCGCCGACGTGGACGAAGGCGGCCTCTCCCACCAGGGTCAGGCGTTCGGCCCCCAGTACCTGGTCGAAGAACTGAGTCATGGTGCTCTGGATCTGGGTGATTTCCTTGCGCCGGTAACCGGCATTGTCGGCGCCGAACGAGCTGTGGATCGGCGAGGCGGTGTTGCCGGCAATCGGGTTGATCAGGGCCAGGGTCAGGTCGGTGGTGTTGAGTTGCACCGGCGCATTCGGGCGGTAGCTGATTTCCCCGGTCCAGGCCGTGCCGGTGGGCAAGGTGGTGGAGAAGCTGGCGCCGTACAGGCGAATGTCTTCCGGGTAATCGAGATAGTACTGGCCACGGCCGAGCATGGTGCTCTGGGCCAGGGCCGAGCCGGTGCCTGGCGCAATGGCGTTGGCAGCGTTGACGATGCGCCCGATGGTGGCCAGGTTGGTGTTGGCGGTGAGGGTGCCGACGGTCGGCGTGCGGCTGTGGTAGTTCATGAAGTACAGGCCGTACTCGGTGTCGTCGCCCAGCCAGCGCAAGGCCGCGCCGAATTGGCCGCCATCGCGGGCATCACGGTCCTTGGCGCGCTGCACCACGACGCCTTCACGCGTGACCTCAAAGCCCTGGCCGAACGCTGCGGCCACCGGTTGCAACGGCGCAATCGCCGGGCTGCCGACCGTGTAGTTACCGTTGCAACCGTGGGCCGCCACGTCGCCACCAAAGAACGTGCCGCAGTTATCCAGCACGGTGTTTTCCCAGTTCAACTGGTAGAAGCCTTCTACCGTCAGTTGGTTGGTCAGGCTTTGGGAGGCGAACAGCATATTGACCGGTATCAGCCCTTCCTTGATCTCGGCGCCGGGGCGGCGGAAGGCCGATACGTCGATGGGGTTGATGCTGTTGATGGAGTTACCGATAAACGTACTCTCGCCCCAACTCACCACCTGCTTGCCGACGCGCACGTTGCCCGGCAGGTCGGCGATGGAATAGTTGTGATAGACGAACGCATCCAGCAGCTCGTAACCGGAGGAGCGCGCACCTTCGTCGCGATGGTGATTGCTGATCTGCTTGAACTCGCGGTCTTCGTCCTGCAGTTCGAAGTCGTACCAGTACTTGCCGCGCACGAACACGCCGCTGTCGCCGTACTTGAGTTCCAGGTCGTGGATGCCTTTGAAGATCTTGGAGAAGGTCTCGCCCTTCTTGAAGTTCAGTCGCCCGTCATCCCCGGTGGAAGCCTGCCCCGTGCCGCCATTGGACACGCCCACCAGTTTCTTGTCGGCATCGCGCATGCCCCAGCTGGCGCCGACCGACAGCGAGGAATCGAATTGCCCTTCGATCTCGCCGATGTTGAACGAAACAGCCTGTGCCTGGGCACAGCATCCCAACGCAACCGCGGCGGCTAGCGCCTGCGGCGTGAAGATGGCGCGCATTGTTGTTTTTGTCATGCGTCTTCCCCGGTGAGTGACAGAAGGCCCCACCCTACTGCCGCCCTTCGGGAGCGATAAGCGCACCAAGGAGGTATTCGTGTTGTCGCCCGAAAGGATTAACGCCGCTCTGGCGCGGCTCTGCGCGGGGGCATGCGCCCCATGGATGGCGGGTTATCAGGCCGGTGGATGGCGCCAGGGGGTGACTGTTGTCATATCCGTAACAGTCCTTGTCCTGAAGCGCTATTACTCATTTTGTTACAACCCTCTATTCTTGCCTGGCTTTCAGGGCAAACGGCCCGCTCCCACCTTCGGGAGAACAGCTGAAATTCGACGGATTGGCTACTGTATTCAATCTGTTACCGGTGTTCACTGACGTTGAGTCTGTCGCTCCTTGATCCAACGTCTTACTTCGGCCGCTGCTTTGCAGCGGCCTTTTTTATGCCTGAAAAAAAGCGGGGCGCCGTCAGCGCCCCGCAGTATTGAAGGTGTATCCGGCAATGATCAGAGGCTGAACTTCTGCAAATTGGCCATCATCTCCTTCAAAGCCTCGATTGTGTCCTTGGGATGCACCGCGCCTTCGAAGTCACAGATCTGTTGCCAGTGCGCGGCCACGTCGTCCGGCGAGAACCCGGCTTCCGGGTCGAAGCCCACACCCAGGCTGCGTTCCCAGCGGGTCTTGCCGATCCAGCCGCCGCCCACTTCGAACAAGCCTGAGGTTTCCTGGCACGCCTCGCTACCCAGGTACACCACCAGCGGGCTGACCAGTTCCGGCTTGAGGCGCTCGAACACCTGCGGCGGGATCAGGCCTTCGGTCATGCGCGTGCCGCCGGTGGGGGCGATGGCGTTGACCAGAATGTTGTTCTTGCGCCCTTCCAGCGCCAGGGTGCGGGTCAAGCCATACAGGCCGAGCTTGGCCATGCCGTAGTTGGACTGCCCGAAATTGCCGTAGATGCCCGACGTGGACGCAGTAAAAATCACCCGCCCATAGCTTTGTTCACGCAGATGAGGCCAGGCGGCGCGGGTAACTTTGTAGGCACCTTCGACATGCACCCGGTAAACCAGGTCCCAGTCGCTGTCGTCCATTTTGTGGAAGGTCTTGTCGCGCAGGATGCCGGCGTTGTTCACCACCACGTCGATACGGCCGAACGCATCCAGGGCGTTCTGTACGATTTTCTCGCCGTCGGTGACGGAATCATGGTTGGCTTCGGCGATACCGCCGGCTTCGCGGATTTGTGCGACCACACGGTCGGCCGCCGACGCATTGGCGCCCTCGCCCTGGGTGGAACCGCCGAGATCGTTGACCAGCACTTTGGCCCCGTGCCTGGCGAACAGCAGCGCATGGGCCCGGCCCAACCCGCCGCCGGCACCGGTGACGATCACGACCTTATCCTGGAACTGCACTGACTCACTCATACCGAACTCCAATGGCGACGATGGGAATGGCTCGAGTGTCAGGCACGGCGCCTGCGGTCACAATAAATACGGCCACGGCTGAATGGTGCGCGATAAGGCAGCAGGATGATCGCCTGTTTCAGGAATAGGCCATGCGCGGCGGCGCGTGCGCGATCTGCTGTCGGAACTCCAGGTAATGCTTGAGCACCTGCACCGGCGCTTCGATCTGCGGGTAGTGGCCGATATTGGCCAGCAATACCGTGTCGGCGTGGGGCACCAACTGGCGGTAACGCTCGACCATGTGCGCGCCGGAAATCGGGTCGAACTCGCCGTCGATCACCCGCAGCGGCACGTCGCCACGTTGCAGGGCGCCCACCCAACGCTCACGCAGGCGACGGCGCTGGGGAATGTAGTTGATCAGTTTATGCAGAATGCGCGGCCCGTCATTGCAGTCGATCAGGCTCCAGAAATCATCGAGGGCGCTCTCACTGGGGCGGGTCTGTGCGCCGAAGATCTGGCTGAAGCTGTCGGACAAGGCATTGCGCCCAAATGTGCGACCGATCATCCAGCCCAAGGGGCTGAGCAGCAGTTTCTGCACCAGGGCCAGGCGATGGGTTTCGGGGAACAACCCGCCATTGAGGAACACGCAACTGGCCATCTGGAAGCGGCCTTCGTGATGCCGCGCCAATAACTCCTGGGCGACGCTGTCCCCGTAATCATGGGCCAGCACATGCACCGGTTGTCGCACATGCAGGTGGTCGAGCAGCGCCTGTTGCAGATCCGCCTGTTCCAACAGGCAATAGTCGTGATCCAGCGGCTTGGCCGAATCGCCAAACCCGAGCATGTCGCAGGCGATCACCAGGTTGCGCTGGGCCAGGGGCTGCCACAGGTAATGCCAGTCCCAACTGGCGGTCGGGAAGCCATGGATCAGCAGCAGCGGCTCACCCTGCCCGGCCACCCAATAGCGAATGGTGTGGCCACGAAAAACAAAACTCTGGCCGCACTTGCGCCAGGCTCTGAGCGGAATTTCGGCGAGAGGCATCAACTTTTATACCCTGGATCTTGCAGGTCCAATTTACGCAGCAGCGCCGGCCAGGCCAGCGCGCCCCCCATACCTTGGGCGCTCTTTGTGACAGCCGCCACCATCGCCCTGGCCCCGGCGAGAATCTGCGGGTCGATGGCGATCAATTCAGCCCCGCCGTTGCGCGCAAGCACTTGGATATCACAGGCGCGCTGAAAGGTGAACATCATCAAGAAGGTGTCGGCGATGGTCGCGCCGCAGGTCAGCAGGCCATGGTTGTGCAGCATCAGGAAATTGTTGTCGCCGAGGTCGGCCTGCAAACGGGCTTTTTCCTCGTGGTTCAGCGCCACGCCTTCGTATGCGTGATAGGCCAGGCTAGACAACACAAACAAGGACTGCTGGCTGATCGGCAGTACGCCCTGCTTCTGCGCAGACACCGCAACCCCCGCCGCCGTATGGGTATGCAACACGCACTCCACGTCGTGGCGCACTTCGTGGATCGCGCTGTGGATGGTGTAGCCGGCCGGGTTGATGTCGTAGGGGCTGTCCATCCGTTTGTTGCCGGCCTGGTCGACCTTGATCAGGCTCGACGCCGTGATTTCGTGAAACATCATCCCATAGGGGTTGATCAGGAAATCATCGGTGCCCGGCACCTTGGCCGAGATATGCGTGAAAATCAGATCATCCCAGCCGTGCAGGGCGACCAGGCGATAGCACGCAGCCAGATCGACGCGCGTCTGCCATTCGGCGGCGCTGACCTGATCTTTGACACTCTGTGGCGATACAACGGGGGCTAGGCTCACGGCAACGACCTCCTTGACGCACTTTCTTATTATTTTTTAAGTGAAGGGTCAGTGTAGTCAGACGTCGTGGCGCAGGTAGTTGCCTTCGCAGCCAGCTTGATGGCCGCACGAGTCAGCCATGAGAATAGTTTAAATCTGTCCAAGTCGCGTCAGAGAAGTGCCGCCAACAAAGGCGCGGCAAACAGGTTGAGCAGCCCCGTCAACACCATCATCAGGCCTGCGACAGAGCCCTCTTCGCCCCCCACTTCATGGGCCCGGCTCACGCCCGCGCCGTGCGCGCCCACCCCAAACAATGCCCCGCGTGCCAAAGGCGTGCGCAGCGGCAGCCACTTGAGCAGCACACCCCCGAGCATGGCGCCGAACACGCCGGTGAACATCACGAACACCGCCGTCAGTTCCGGCACGCCGCCGAGGTCGGAAGACATCGGCATGGCAAACGGTGTGGTGATCGAACGCGGCACCAGCGACATCGTCACCGCACTGTCCAGCGCCAGCGCCTTGGCCAGGCCGAACGAGGTGCCGATGGACGCCGCGCTGCCGGCCAGCATCCCCAGCAGCAAGGCCGACCAATACCGCGCCAGCAAACGTCGCTGCTGCCAGATCGGCACCGCGAACGCCACCGTCACCGGGCCCAGCACCAGCATCAGCCAATGGGTGTCGCTGGCGTATTCGGCATAGGCGGTGTGCATCGGCACGGCCACCGCGAGCAGCAGCGCGGGCACCAGGATCAGCGGCGACAACAGGTAGCGCCCGGTCCGACGGTAGATCCAGCGACTGAAGAAATACGCGCCCAGGGTCAGGGCAAGCCAGAACACCGGCATCAGTTCAAGCTTCATGGCGCAGCTTCCAGCGACACACCATTTCCACGGTGAAGGCCGTCACCAGCATGACCGCCAGGGTGCTGAAGCCGATCACCAGCAGAATCCGCCAACCGTCATTGCGCACCAGGCCACCGTAGTCCAGCAGGCTCATCAAGGCCGGAATAAAGAACAACAACATTTCCGCCATCAACACGCCCGCCCCCAGTTGCAGGGCCGCCGGCTTGACCAGGCCGGTGGCGAAAGCCGCCAGCAACAGGCCCAGGCCCATCACCCCACCGGGGATGGGCCACGCCAACCAGGCCACCAGTTGCGTACCGAGCAGGTAGATGGCCAGCAGCACGACCAATTCAGTCAGCAGACGGCCGACGTGTTTGAAGCTTAAACGTTTCATGGGCTTTGGGTCCTCGTAGGCCTCCATTTTAGAGAGACCGCTTCCATCCCCACAGCGAATTGTTAGACTGCCAACTATTCCAAACTGGAATCGCACCCATGGAATTCAAACAGCTGCGCAGTTTTGTCGAAGTCATCCACCGCGGCGGTTTTACCCAGGCCGGGAAAACCCTGCACATCAGCCAGTCCGCCGTGAGCAAACAGGTCGCACAGCTGGAACACAGCCTGGGCACGCCGTTGCTCGACCGCATCGGCTCGCAGATCCGCCTGACGGCCGCCGGCCAGGTTGTGCTGCAACGCGCCGAAGCCATGCTGCGCCTGCAGAATGAGTTGCTCAGTGAGCTGGACGACATGCAGCACCTGACCCGTGGCGAGTTGCGCCTGGGCTTGCCGCAGTTGGGCGGCGATACGCTGTTTGCCGACTTGTTCGCCGAGTACCGCCGGCGCTATCCGAACGTCACCATCCAGTTGCTGGAGGGCGGCAGTCGCAGTATCGAGCAGGCGATTTTGAGCGGCGAGCTGGAAGTGGGCGGCAGCTTGAAACCCAGCGACCCGGCATTCGCCTGGCAAGACTTCTGCGATGAACCGCTGGATGCCTTGCTGCCGATGAACCACCCCTTGGCACAGAACGCCCAGGTGCGCCTGGAAGAATTGGCAGACACACCGTTCCTGATGTATCAGCGCAGCTTTGTCTTGAACGACCGCTTGACGCAGGCGTGTCAGCGGGTGGGCTTTACGCCGAAGGAAGGAGGCCGCAGCGGCCAGGCGGATTTCCTCGCGGCCCTGGTCGCGGCCGGTCAAGGCGTGGTGCTGTTGCCCAGCGTGGTCGCTCGCGGGCTGGTGCGGCCCGGGGTGGTGCGCCTCACGCTGAAGGCGCCCGACTTCCTGCGCTGGGACATCGCGTTTATCTGGCGTGAGGGCGCCTATCTGTCGAAAGCCGCCCAGGCCTGGCTGGCGTTGTTGCGGGAGTTTCCGGTCAGCCGCGCAGGGCAGTGATCAACTCCGCCAACCAAGGCTCGGCGTCGGTTTCCGGGGTGACGCTTTCGCTGGCGTCCAGGCGCAGCATCGGCTGCACTTCGCGCACGCCCAACTCACTGAACAGCTCGCGCATGTGCTCGCCGCCGGCGCAGAAGGTATCGCCATAGCTGGCGTCGCCCAGGCCGATGACCGCACCCGGCAAACCGCGCCAGGCCGCGGGCAACTGGTCGCGAATGCTCGAATACAGCGGTTGCAGGTTGTCCGGCAGTTCGCCCATGCCGGTGGTGGACGTCACCGCCAGCAACGCCTGCGGGGCAAAGGCCAACACGTCCGCCAGGGTCGCGCGCGGGTTGTGCCAGGCCTCGAAGCCGGCCGATGTAAGGATGCCGGCAGCGTGGCGGGCGACTTCTTCAGCCGTGCCGTACACCGAGCCGGAAAGAATGGCGACTCTCATCAATACTGATCCTGTCATTGAGCGAAAGCCTGGGATATTACCAGCTGGGGCAAATATTTCGGCGCGTGTCGTGCAACATTCAAGACTTGCCATAAACTGGCAGTTCAAGCACACGCCAGGGACCGCGCAATGATTAACGCCAAGCTGCTGCAAATGGTCGTCAACGCTTCCAACGACGGGATTGTCGTGGCCGAGCGGGAAGGCCGGGACAAACCGCTGATCTACGTCAACCCGGCATTCGAGCACCTGACCGGTTACACCCTGGACGACGTCCTGTATCAGGACTGCCGCTTCCTGCAGTCCGGCGACCGTGATCAACCGGCGCTGATGGCCATTCGCGAAGCACTGGACAGCGGCGGCGCCTGCCGGGAAATCCTGCGCAACTATCGCAAGGACGGCAGCCACTTCTGGAACGAGCTGTCGCTTTCAACGGTGTACAACCATGCCGACAAGCAGACCTATTTCGTCGGTGTGCAAAAGGACGTGACCTTGCAGGTCAAGGCCCAGCAGCGCGTCGCGCAATTGGAGGCGGAGTTGGCGCAGGTCAAGGCCGAGCTGGCAGCGATCAAGGCGACGAGCGGATCTAACAAAACTTAGAAAATGATGTCTTTAGAGCGGATAATGGCGTTTTAACACTCTCCCCCTTGAGCAAGATCAATGCAACGCGACGCGCTTCTGACTCAGGACGAGTTGGATTTCATTCAGGACATGCAGCACAACCCCCAACTCAACCTGCGGGATGCATCGTCGAGCCTGACCGTCAACGGCGCTGCGCAGCTTCGCGATTTGCTCACTCGGCTGGCCGCCCACGATCACGTCACCCTCCAGGCGCAATTCGACAACCAGCAACTCACCTTCCCGCTGCAGTTGGTGGAAGACGAGTTTCATGCCGTGCATTTACGCCTGGGCGTGCCGAGCATTTTTGAAGACGGGCCGATGATTCGTCCGTGGCGCCTGGCTCTTGAAACGCCAGTGGCGCTGGAAAATGTCAGGGGCAACCCGAGTGCGCTGTGGGTGCATGAGGTTTCGTTCAAGGGTGTGCTGGTGGAGATCCGTGGCCGGATCAAGACGCCGAAGACCTTTGCCCTGTGGTTCAGCCCTTCCGGCTATGAACGCATTGCGCTACGCGGCACGCTGGAGCGGGAAACCGCACGGGGACTGTTTGCCTATCGCCTGGGCCAGAACAACCCGGATGAGACCGAGCGCCTGCGCCAATTCATCCTGCACCAGCACCGCCTGGTACATCCGCAGATGCACGCCTGATCTTCAGGTATCCAGGTTACCGCTGAGAAATTGCTGCAAGCGCCGTTGCATCAAGCGTCCTTCATTGCCCAGGCAGCCAACGGCGGAGCCCGTCAGATCGGCCTGGGCCAGGTCTGACGCGGCACCGGCAAGAAACAGCGGGCAATCGAGGGTCAACGCCAGGCGGTTCAAACGCCCGGCCAACGCTTGGGTGTGTGAGTAATTGGAGAAGAGGACCAGCGCCTCGGGTTGCGTCTTTTCACACACCAGCGTCAATTCATCGAAAGGCTGACCCATCCCCAGCACCTTCACGGCCAGATCGTCTCGACCGATCAACAGCCCCGCCACCAGCAATTCCAATTTACGGCACTCGCCGGGAATGGCCGCGAGCAACACCCGTGGCGCCGCTGACGCACACGCCAGTTGCAAACGCTGCAACACCCGCACCCGCAGGAAGTTGTCGAAGAACAGCCATTCACTGGCTTGGCCGAAGCGCCCCTGATGACGCAACAGGTCGTTCCAAAGAGGCATCAGGATGTCCTGGAACGCGACGTTGAGCGGGTAGGTGGCGATCACCTGGTTGTACAGTTGCTCCAGTTGACGATCATCGAACGCGCCCACGGCCAGCACCAGGCGCGCCTGCCATTGCGGCCATTCGCCTAGCTCGACCGTGTCGTGCTCGACACGCACGGCGGCGGCCTGCTGATCGTCACGCGCAAGGATCTTGCCCACTTTGCTCACGGCCACGCCACGCTCGATCCAATCGACAATGCGATGAACCGTTTGAATATCGGCCCTGGAGTACAGACGATGCCCGCTTTCGGTGCGCGTGGGTTGAATCAGGCCGTAACGCCGCTCCCAGGCACGCAGGGTGACCGGGTTGATGCCCGTCAATCTCGACACGTCACGAATCGGAAACAACTCATCGGAATCGGCAGGGCTGGGGGCGGTAGATTCGCGAACAGGAGCAATGATTTCGGGCATCAGAGGTCATGAACGTCCGTTTGAAAGTGAGTCCCATTTAACGCCTTTACCGCGATGTATATCAAGGTGTGTACCTATCGGACCAATGCTGCTGGTGTATTTCTGCAAAACAGGAATAATCCTTGCTTACCGATAAAGCGTCGCTGCAACACCCCCGCAGCGTCGTCTGTGTGCCACCTACCCGGTTCAGCGCACCCGTTCTATTTGGAGATACACAATGTCTACCTCACCCGTCACCCTGATGGTTGCGCGCCGCGTGGCCAAGGGCCGCTACGAAGAGTTGATGGCCTGGCTGCGCGAAGGCGAGCGACTGGCCACTGACTTCCCCGGCTACCTGGGCTCCGGCGTCCTCGCACCACCGCCCCTTGATGATGAATTTCAGATTATTTTCCGCTTCGCCGACGAAAAAACCCTGCATGCCTGGGAATTTTCCGCCTCACGCAGCGCGTGGCTGAGCCGGGGCAGCGAGCTGTTTGCCGACCCGTCCGAGCATCGCGTGCGTGGCATCGATGGCTGGTTCGGGGCTGCGGGTACACGGCCGCCGCGCTGGAAACAGGCGGTGGCGATCTGGCTGGCGTTTTTCCCGGTGTCGTTGCTGTTCAACTTCGGCCTGGGGCCATTGCTCGGCGGGCTGGACCTGTTCAGCCGCGTGCTGGTCAGCACCTTGGCGCTCACTCCGCTGATGGTCTACTTGTTCATTCCACTCTCGACCCACCTGCTGGCCAACTGGTTGCACCCTTCGCCGCCACGCGCCAAGGCCAGCGAAGCCGCGGCGTGAGTACAGGGGGGCTCGTCACTGGTATGATTTGACCCTGCCAGCGACTTGAGCCTCCCATGACTGCAACGAACGCCCCGATCCTGATCACCGGCGCCGGCCAGCGCGTCGGCCTGCATTGTGCCGAACGCCTGCTCGACGAGGGCCACTCGGTGCTTTTCAGCTACCGCAGCGAACGCCCCGGCGTGCAGGCGCTACGCGAGCGTGGCGCGATCGGCGTGTTTGCCGACTTCTCCAGCGAAGCCGGGATTCTTGCGTTTATCGCCGAGTTGAAGCGTCATACCCAAAGCCTGCGCGCGATCATCCACAACGCTTCGGCCTGGATCGCGGAAACCCGAGGCGACGAAAGCCGTGCCTTTACCGACATGTTCAGCGTACACATGCTTGCGCCGTACCTGATCAACCTGCATTGTTCACCCTTGCTGCATCGCTCTTCACCCGCCGACATCGTGCATATCAGCGATGATGTGGTGCGCAAGGGCAGCCGCCAGCACATCGCCTACTGCGCCACCAAGGCCGGGCTCGACAGCCTCACGCTGTCGTTTGCCGCGCAGTTTGCGCCGCTGATCAAAGTCAACGGCATCGCCCCGGCGATGGTGATGTTCAACGAAGGCGACGACGCGGCCTACCGTACCCAAGTACTGGCCAAGTCGGCACTGGGCATCGAGCCCGGGCCCGAGGTGATTTACCAGAGCGTGCGTTACCTGCTGGACAACCCCTACGTCACCGGTACCACCCTGACCGTCAACGGTGGGCGGCATATCAAGTAAGCCGTTTGTGAGGATGTTGTATGACCTTATCCCTGCCCCACCACTATCGCGAGATCCTTAAAGGCCTGGGTGAAGACCCGGAACGCGAAGGCCTGCTCGACACCCCCAAGCGTGCCGCCAAAGCCATGCAATACCTGTGTCATGGCTATGAGCAAAACCTCGAAGAGATCGTCAACGGCGCGCTGTTCGCCTCCGACAATGACGAGATGGTGATCCTCAAGGACATCGAACTGTACTCGCTGTGCGAGCACCACCTGCTGCCCTTTATCGGCAAGGCCCATGTGGCCTATATTCCGACCGGCAGGGTGCTGGGCCTGTCGAAGCTGGCGCGCATCGTCGACATGTTCGCGCGGCGCCTGCAGATCCAGGAAAACCTCACGCGGCAAATCGCCGACGCCATCCAGGACGTGACCCAGGCCTCCGGCGTGGCGGTGGTGATCGAAGCCAAGCACATGTGCATGATGATGCGCGGCGTGGAAAAACAGAATTCAACCATGAACACCTCGGTGATGCTCGGCGCGTTCCGCGAGTCGAACACCACGCGCATGGAGTTCCTGCAACTGATTGGACGGAGCAAGTAGCAATGCCACAACTTCAACCAGGCATGGCGCGCATCCGGGTCAAGGACCTGTGCCTGCGCACCTATATCGGCATCAACGAGGATGAAATCCTCAACAAGCAGGATGTGCTGATCAACCTGACCATCCTGTATGCCGCCCAGGACGCCGTGCGCGACAACGATATCGACCACGCGTTGAATTACCGCACCATCACCAAGGCGATCATCGCCCACGTCGAAGGCAACCGCTTCGCCCTGCTGGAGCGCCTGACCCAGGAACTGCTGGACCTGGTGATGAGCAACGAGTCGGTGCTGTACGCCGAAGTCGAAGTGGACAAGCCCCACGCGCTGCGCTTTGCCGAATCGGTTTCGATTACCCTGGCGGCCAGCCGCTAACCCCTGGATTTACGTGAGCCCTATGACCGATCAACAACGCCTCGAACTCGAAGCCGCCGCCTTTCGGCGGCTGGTCGCACACCTGGACAGCCGCAAGGATGTACAGAATATCGACCTGATGAACCTCGCCGGCTTCTGCCGCAACTGCCTGTCCAAGTGGTACAAGGCCGAGGCCGACGAGCGCCAGATCGCGCTGAGCCTCGATGACGCGCGTGAAGTGGTGTACGGCATGCCGTATGCCGAGTGGAAAGCCCAATACCAGCAAGAAGCCAGCGCCGAACAACAGGCGGCGTTCGCCAAAGGAAAACCCCATGACTGACCTGAATACCCTGCGCGCCAGCCTCGACAGCGGCGAACATCTCTTCGCCGACACCTTGGCCTTCGTTGCCGCCGGTTACGACTACCAGCCGCAAGCCTTCACCAACGGCACCGTGGAAAACGCCGCCGGGCAGAACGAAGGTTCGTGCAAGACCCTGGGCCTGGCCTTGCTGGAAGGGTTGAGCGACCAGCACGCCTTGTTGGCGTTTGGCGAGCATTACCGTTCGGTGGTCGCCACGCCTGAGGGCAGTGACCATGGCAATATTCGGGCGTTGATCGCGCATGGGTTGGCGGGTGTGAAGTTTGACCAGCAACCACTGACTCGCCGCTGATCCAACGTGCAAACCCGATTTAATGTGGGAGCTGGCTTGCCTGCGATGGCGACGGTAAATCCTGCATAGACGTTGGCTGACACACCGCTATCGCAGGCAAGCCAGCTCCCACAGTGATTGGATTACCAAATTGAGATAGCGATGGATCATCAAATCCCGCGCAAAAAAAACCGGCTTTCGCCGGTTTTTTCATTTCAGCGGGTTCAGACCTAAGCGTTCTGCAAACCGTCGAGGTAACGCTCGGCATCCAGGGCCGCCATGCAACCGGCGCCGGCCGAGGTGATGGCCTGGCGGTACACGTGGTCAGCCACGTCACCGGCGGCGAAGATGCCTTCGATGTTGGTCGCCGTGGCATTGCCTTCGCGACCGCCCTGCACCACCAGGTAACCGTCTTTGGCGTCCAGCACGCCTTCGAACAGCGAAGTGTTCGGCGTGTGGCCGATGGCGATGAACACGCCGTCGACTGTCAGCTCGTCGAAGCTGCCGTCGTTGTTTTTCAGGCGCGCACCGGTCACGCCCATGTTGTCGCCGAGGACTTCATCCAGGGTGGCGTTGAGCTTGAGGATGATCTTGCCTTCAGCCACACGCGCGTGCAGCTTGTCGATCAGGATCTTCTCGGCGCGGAAGGTTTCGCGACGGTGAATCAGGGTCACGGTGCTGGCGATGTTGGCCAGGTACAGCGCCTCTTCCACGGCCGTGTTGCCACCGCCGACCACAGCGACCGGCTTGTTGCGGTAGAAGAAACCGTCGCACGTCGCGCAGGCGGACACGCCCTTGCCCATGAACGCTTCTTCCGACGGCAGGCCCAGGTAACGGGCGCTGGCGCCGGTCGCGATGATCAGCGCGTCACAGGTGTAGACGCCGCTGTCGCCGGTCAGGCTGTAAGGCTTTTTCGAGAAGTCGACCTGGTTGATGTGGTCAAACACGATCTCGGTTTCGAAGCGCTCGGCGTGCTCTTTCATACGCTCCATCAGCACCGGGCCGGTCAGACCGTGGACGTCGCCCGGCCAGTTGTCGACTTCAGTGGTGGTGGTCAACTGACCGCCCGCCTGCATGCCGGTGATCAGCAGTGGCTTGAGGTTGGCTCGGGCAGCGTAGACGGCAGCGCTGTAACCGGCAGGGCCGGAACCGAGAATAATCACTCGCGAATGACGGGTATCAGACATGACTCGCTCCTGTCGACCGCCCGGACAACAAGGCGGCTGGAATAAAAAAGGACCGCGAAGCACTTGGGGAAGGCTTGAACTCGCAGATCCTGAAAATAATGGGTGCAGCGTATAGAGGGGGGCAAGATTAAGGAAATACGGAATAACAATCCAGCTCATAGGCAGTATCTATGCAGCAGGCCCAGCTGATCGACGCGTTTGTTTCTGCTGATGTCCTGGCATTGCGCGTGCTTTCGTCCTGAAGGCAAAGCCGGTAAGGTCGGCGCGTTCGTCATTCTGCTCGGAGTTCTCCATGCCCGCCCCTGTTCTTTCCGGTCCGCAATACCTGCGTGAAGGCCTCAAACTGGTGTTGAGCCCCGGCCTGCGCCTGTTTGTGCTGCTGCCGCTGGCGATCAACCTGGTGCTGTTCGTCGGCCTGATCTATTTCGCCGGCCATCAGTTCAGCCTGTGGGTCGACGCGTTGATGCCGACGCTGCCCGGCTGGCTGAGTTTCCTCAGCTATATCCTGTGGCCGCTGTTCGTGGTGCTGGTGGTGTTGATGGTGTTTTTCACCTTCACCATGCTCGCCAATGTCATCGCTGCGCCGTTCAACGGTTTTCTCGCGGAGAAAGTTGAAGTGGTGGTGCGTGGCACCGACGATTTCCCGCCGTTCAGTTGGGCCGAGCTGGTGGCGATGGTCCCGCGCACCCTGGCGCGGGAGATGCGCAAGCTGGGCTACTTCCTGCCGCGGGCAATCGGCCTGTTTATCCTGTCGTTCATTCCGGTGGTCAACCTGATCGCCGCGCCGTTGTGGCTGCTGTTCGGCGTGTGGATGATGGCGATCCAATACATCGACTACCCGGCCGACAACCACAAGCTGGGCTGGAACGAAATGCTCGCCTGGCTGCGCCAGAAACGCTGGCAGAGCATGAGCTTCGGCGGCAGCGTCTACCTGGTGCTGCTGGTGCCGGTGGTCAACCTGCTGATGATGCCGGCGGCGGTGGCCGGGGCGACGTTGTTCTGGGTGCGCGAGCAAGGTGCCGAGACGGCGTTGAACACACCGCGATAACGGTACGCTGGCCGGTCGACCGGTGCCGGAACTGATTGTTTTTTGAGGCCACACAACCTGAGCCGACCTTGGGGCAACCGAGGTCGGCAATCAAACCCGTGACAACAGGAGCCTCACAATGATCAGCACGCTTCCCAACCTGCCAACAAACACAGGACTCAGGATCGACCCGCCTCCCAGCGGGCCACCCCGCACCCCACCCAGCGTCCCGCCATCAAAACCAGGACCCAGGTTCGGGCCAATGCTTCCCGACTTTCCATCCAGGGACCAGAATACAAAACCACCAGGCAGGCCCGGCCCGCTTCCCGACTTTCAATCCAGGGACCAGAATACAAAACCAACAGACAGTAGCTCGATCAGCGTACCCCCAAACGCGAACGGGACTCTGAACCCTGGCGACCGTGAATTCGGCCCGCAAAATAAAGTGCTCGGTGTGCAAGATACGAGCTATGTCACGCCGTCTAAAATCACCTTCTGAGCCCCCCAGGCCAGCGATCTGCACAGAGCCGAAGGGCTCTGTGCTTAAAGGATTGGCGCATTGCCGCCTGCCGCCAATGCCCGTCATAAATCCATCATCTGTATGACACATCGGCGACACAGCCCACAGCGACACTGTGGGTCATGACGACAGCTTCGCTTCACATCACTCTGATTACCGAAACCTTCCCGCCAGAGATCAACGGGGTGGCCAATACATTGGGTCGCCTGTGCGAGGGTTTGCGCGCGCGCGGCCATCAGGTCGAACTGGTGCGCCCGCGCCAAGGCATTGACCAAAGCCGCCCCAGCGACAACGAATTGCTGCTGTGCCGCGGTTGGCCGTTGCCCGGCTATCCAGGCCTGCAATGGGGCCAGTCGTCGATGCACAAGCTGCTGCGCCGCTGGACACGCCAACGCCCGGATGTGCTGTACATCGCCACAGAAGGACCGCTCGGGTTGTCGGCACTACGTGCAGCGCGTCGCTTGGGGATCAGCGTGGTCAGCGGTTTTCACACCAATTTCCAGCAGTACTCGAACCAGTACGGCCTGAGCATGTTGAGCCGCGTGGTCACGCACTACCTGCGCTGGTTTCATAACCGCTCGACCTTGACCCTGGTACCCAGCGCCAGCCAACGCCTGGAGCTGGAGCGCCGCCACTTCGAACGCCTGGGGATGTTGTCGCGCGGGGTCGACAGCCAGTTGTTCCACCCGGCCAAGCGCGATAACGCCTTGCGCGAAAGCTGGGGCCTGGGCAATGACGATATTGCAGTGCTGCACGTCGGGCGCCTGGCGCAGGAAAAGAACCTGGGCATGCTCAAGCGCTGCTTCGATGCCTTGCGCAGTACTTATCCACAGCGTCGCCTGCAACTGATCGTGGTCGGCGACGGACCGCAACGCGCGCTGCTCGAGCACGACCTGCCGCACGCCATATTCTGCGGCACCCAGCGCGGCGAAGAACTGGCGCGACACTACGCCTCGGGAGACCTGTTCCTGTTTCCCAGCCTGACCGAAACCTTCGGCAACGTGGTGTTGGAAGCCATGGCCTCCGGACTCGCGGTGGTGGCATATGACCAGGCGGCCGCAACCCAGCATATCCGCCACGGTTACAACGGCGTGCTGGCGATGCCCGGCGATGAGGAAGCGTTCTGCGACGCGGCCAATTGGCTGCTGGAAGATCGCGAACATTTGCGCAGGGCCCGCCTCAATGCGCGCCATCATGCCAGTCACCAGGGCTGGCCGGCGATCATCGAGCAGTTCGAGAACCAGTTACGCGATGTGTGCGCAGAACCGTTGGCCGCTCCAACGCAGCCTTATGTTCGTTGAACGATCTGCGAATAACGTCAGTTAGTTCGCCTTCCCTCCAGACTTCCCCCTGAATAACGGCTTCATCATTAGGATTTTTTACCTGAAGCCATCGGAGTCGGCGCGCCACAACAGGATATTTCCGGAACGTCGCGCGATTTATCGCCACCTACATGACACCTGCCAAGGAAGAGGTGTCTGTCTCTGGACGCACTCAAAAAAGGCAGGTCATTCATGATGAAACATTAATTAGAGAGCACTATGTCGACACTGATAAATGGATCAATGGCGCTGCGATTCCAACCGTTCAACACGCCCACTCAAGGGCCGACAGACACCTGCCCATCCAACAGCGCCCAGTACGATCACGGACGACCGTCACACCAACAACCCTATAACGCGAACCACGGCTGGAACCGCCCGCAGCCGGCACGTCCGGGCAACCAGTGGCAACGCCCGCAACCGTCGCACCCTGGAAACGATTGGCAGCCGCCGCAGAACGACTGGCAGCGCCCGCCACAGAACGGCGGCTATCGCCCGCAACCCACGCGCCCTGGAAACAACTGGCAGCCGCCGCAGAATGACTGGCAACGCCCGCCACAGAACGGCGGCTATCGCCCGCAACCCACACACCCTGGAAACAACTGGCAGCCGCCGCAGAATCAATGGGAACGTCCGCACAACGGCGGCGGCTATCGCCCACAGTTCACTGACCGCCCGTCAACGCATGACGGTCAAGCATCCTACGCCACCACGCAATATGCAGCGGTCCATTCCGAACCGGCGGAAGATGCCTACTACGGTTAATCCGGATAGGCCAACAACAAGACAATAGGCCTTGAAAAACCCAACGCGCTGAAAACCGGCGGGAGGCCGGGCGCTGTCTACCCGGCCTCCCGCCCGAGCTAGCGGACCGTGTTGCACACCGATTGCCATAGGTTGCGCAAGGTTTACTCGATATTTCCCCCTGGAACGGCGAACGGTGGATGACCAATCATTGATACCTGCTGCTAACGCAGGTCCCTTAGATCAATGGAGACCCTGAGATATGGCAATTTACGGAATGGGAGTGCGCAATGGCATCAACATGCCAACCGCAGAGTGGACGCGTCAGCAACAATGGCTGGATCAGTCTCGAGCAGCACCGCCCACTTATGACCAGGCTGCGCGCCAAGACGGGCACAAGACCGATCACCGCCAGGAGCTGCGCAAGTCAGTAGAGTATTGACCGCTCCAACTGAACAGCTCCCGGTGGCAACCACCGGGAGCCCGGCCCGTTACACCAGGGTCGTCAACGCCTCACGACTGAACGGCAGGATGTCGCCCTCGCGGTGTTCGCGGACCTTCACCGCCCAATCCGGGTCCACCAGCAGGGCACGGCCGACGGCGACCAGATCAAACTCATCGTTGTTCAAACGCTCCAGCAGCTTCTCCAGGCTGGCCGGTTGCGCAACCTTGTCAGTGTTAACCATAAACTGCAGGAACTCGCCATCCAGGCCGACGCTGCCGACAGTGATGGTCGGCTTGCCGGTGAGCTGGCGGGTCCAGCCGGCCAGGTTGAGGTTGGAACCTTCGAACTCCGGCTCCCAGAAGCGCCGGGTGGAGCAGTGGAAAATATCCACGCCGGCGTCGGACAGCGGCTTGAGAAACTCGCCCAAAGCCTCGGGGGTTTGCACCAGGCGCGCGGTGTAGTCCTGCTGCTTCCACTGGGAAAAACGCAGGATGATCGGAAAATCCGGGCCGACGGCGGCACGGATGGCCTGGATCAGTTCGATGGCAAAACGCGAACGGTTGGCCAGGCTGCCGCCGTATTCGTCGCTGCGCTGGTTGCTGCCTTCCCAGAAGAACTGGTCCACCAGGTAACCATGGGCGCCGTGGATCTCCACGCCGTCCATGCCGATGCGCTGGGCGTCCCTGGCCGCCTGGGCGAAGGCGGCAATCACGTCCTTGATGTCCTGATGGGTCATGCCGTGGACAACCACGTTGCCATCCTTGAGTTTTTCCATCGGTCCGTAGGCCGGTACGCTGGCATCCGGCTCGGTACCGATGCGGCGCACGCTGCCCACATGCCACAACTGCGGGACGATTTTGCCGCCTTCGGCATGCACGGCATCGACCACTTTCTTCCAGCCCGCCAGCGCCGCTTCACCATAGAAGTGCGGGACATTGGGATAGCCGTTGGACGCCGGGTGATCGACCACGGTGCCTTCGGTGATGATCAGGCCCACACCCGCCGCAGCACGGCGGCGGTAGTACTCGATGACTTTGGAATTGGGGACGCCGCCCGGGGAAAACGAACGGGTCATCGGCGCCATTACCACACGACTCGACAGTTGCAGCGTTCCGAGGTGGAACGGTTTGAACAAGGCTTGGACAGGCATGGCAACACTCCACGAAAGACGGTTTTTATGATGCCGATAATATGGCGCGTGCAGCGTGCTGAGTAGCACTATTGATCAGGGTGATTAAGGCTTAGAAATGCCGGACACCTGTAGGAGCGAGCTGGCTCGCGAAAATCGTCAACGATAACGCGTTCATACTGGATCAACGCGGTGCGCCTGGATTTTTCGCGAGCATGCTCACGCCTACAGGTCAGGGGATCAGCTCAGGGCTTTTTCGATGGCCTGGACGACGGCCGGATCATCCGGTGCCGTTCGCGGCGAGAAACGCGCAAGCACCCGCCCGTCTTTGCCCAGCAGGAATTTCTCGAAGTTCCAGGTGATGTCCCCGGGGAACTCGGCGCCCTCGCCCGCCAATAAGCGGTACAACTGGTGACGCTCAGGGCCGTTCACATCGAGTTTGCTGCCCAGCGGAAAGCTCACCCCGTAATTGAGGCTGCAGAATTCCTGGATGTCTTTCTCGGTCCCCGGTTCCTGGCCCGCAAACTGGTTGCAGGGCAGGCCGAGTACGGTAAACCCCTGGTCCTTGTACTGCTGATAGAGGTTTTCCAACGCCGCGTATTGCGGGGTCAAGCCACATTTGGAGGCCACGTTGACCACCAGCACAACTTTGCCCTTGAAGGGCGCCAGTGGCAGCTCTTGTCCGTCCAACGCTTTGAGTTTCAGGTCGTGGAAAGCACTCATGACGAACTCCAGATATCCCATGTTCTTTGCATTGCGGCTCTTCGAGATTACAACCCGCAAGCCTGCAATCATAGACGCCGATTACAAAACTCGCCTGCGGATCACTGCGCGGTCGGCCACGGCAAAATCGGAATCGCGGTAACGGCGTTCTGCGGGCTGCCTTCGATCAGGCGGTCGCTGTAGACCAGGTACACCAGGGTATTGCGCTTCTTGTCGAGGAAGCGCACCACCTGCATGGTCTTGAACACCAGCGACGTGCGTTCCTTGAACACTTCGTCGCCATCCTTGAGTTCTCCCTTGAAGCGGATCGGCCCGACCTGGCGACAGGCAATCGACGCCTCGGAGCGGTCTTCGGCCAGGCCCAGGCCGCCTTTGACGCCGCCGGTCTTGGCGCGGGACAGGTAGCAGGTCACGCCATCGACCTTGGGGTCGTCGAAGGCTTCGACCACGATCCGGTCGTTGGGGCCGACAAACTTGAACACCGTCGACACCTGGCCGATCTCTTCGGCCGACGCCAGCAACGGCATGGCCAACAGCAGGCCGAGCAATCCCTTCATCACACGCATCGTGTATTCCTTTCGTTTAAACCAGAATCAGGTTGTCGCGGTGGACCAGTTCCGGTTCCGCCATGTAACCCAACAGACCGACAATCGCCTCAGACGACTGCCCGATGATTTTCTGCGCTTCCAGCGCGCTATAGTTGGCCAGGCCGCGGGCGATCTCACGACCGTCCGGCGCCACGCACACCACCATCTCGCCACGGCGGAAGCTGCCCTGCACCAACTTGACGCCCACCGGCAGCAGGCTCTTGTGACCCAGGGACAACGCCGCCACGGCACCATCGTCGAGTACCAGGGTGCCGCGGGTCTGCAAATGCCCGGCCAGCCACTGCTTGCGCGCGGCCAGCATGCCGCGTTCCGGCGACAGCAGCGTACCGATGCGCTCACCGGCCTTGAGGCGGTCGAGCACGCGCTCCAGGCGCCCGCCGACGATGATCGTGTGGGCACCCGAACGCGCCGCCAGGCGCGCCGCACGCAGCTTGGTCTGCATGCCGCCACGGCCCAGCGCGCCGCCGACGCTGCCGGCCACGGCGTCCAGCGCCGGGTCATCGGCGCGGGCTTCGTAGATCAATTTGGCGTCGGGGTTGGTGCGCGGGTCGGCGTCGAACATACCGTCACGGTCGGTGAGGATCACCAACAGGTCGGCTTCCACCAGGTTGGCCACCAGAGCGGCCAGGGTGTCGTTGTCGCCGAAACGGATTTCGTCGGTGACCACCGTGTCGTTTTCGTTGATCACCGGGATCGCCTTGAGCTCCACCAGCGCGCGCAACGTACTGCGGGCGTTGAGGTAGCGCTTGCGGTCGGACAGGTCGTCGTGGGTCAGCAGGATCTGCGCGGTGTGAAGGCCGTGCTCGGCGAAGCTGGATTCCCAGGCTTGCACCAGGCCCATCTGACCAATGGCGGCAGCGGCTTGCAGTTCGTGCATCGCGCTGGGTCGCGCGGTCCAGCCGAGGCGGCTCATCCCGGCGGCAACCGCTCCGGACGAGACCAGCACCAACTCGACGCCGGCCTCATGCAAGGCCACCATCTGCTCGACCCACACACTCATGGCTGCGCGATCCAGCCCTTTGCCATCCGCCGTCAGCAACGCACTTCCGATCTTTACGACCCAGCGCTGCGCACCTGTCACTTTGCTCCGCATCATCTTCAACCTTAGTTAGAGGGCGGGACGCGACCCAGCGCCGCCCATAACGTTATTCGTGACTACATTCGTGACTGCAGGTATCCCCAGATACCAAAACGCCGCTCGAGTGAGCGGCGCTTAAGTTTACTGCAACGAATCAGTCGCGCACGTAAATGATTTCCGGACCGTCTTCATCATCCACGTCTTCTTCGTCCCAATCATCGTCGCCGATGTCATGGACCGACTTCACGCCGCTGCGGCGCAAGGCACGCTGGTCGTCCAGGGCTTGCAGCTGGGCGCGGGCTTCGTCTTCGATGCGCTGGTCGAGCTCGGCGAGTTCGGCCTTGAACACCGGGTCGGCCGCCAGGCGGTCGGCGCGGTCTTCCAGGTAACGCATGATGTCGCGGGTCAGGCGCTCGGTGCCTTCTTTGGCGATGGCCGAGATCACGTAGACCGGACCGGTCCACTCCAGGCGATCGACGATTTCCTTGACGCGCTCCTCGTGCTCTTCCTCGAGGATCTGGTCGCACTTGTTCAGCACCAGCCAGCGATCACGCTCAGCCAGGGACGGGCTGAACTTGGTCAGTTCGTTGACGATCACTTCGGCGGCGTCCGGTGCGCTGGTGTCATCCAGCGGCGCCATGTCGACGAGGTGCAGCAGCAAACGGGTACGCGACAAGTGCTTGAGGAAACGGATACCCAGGCCCGCACCTTCGGAAGCCCCTTCGATCAGGCCGGGAATGTCGGCGATCACGAAGCTTTTCCAACGGTCGACGCTGACCACGCCCAGGTTTGGCACCAGGGTGGTGAACGGGTAGTCGGCGACTTTCGGCTTGGCGGCCGAGACCGAGCGGATGAAGGTACTTTTGCCGGCGTTCGGCAGGCCCAACAGGCCCACGTCGGCCAGTACTTTCATTTCCAGCTTGAGGTCACGCTGCTCGCCCGGCTTGCCTGGCGTGGTCTGGCGTGGCGCACGGTTGGTACTGGACTTGAAACGGGTGTTACCCAGACCGTGCCAGCCGCCCTGCACAACCATCAGCTTCTGGCCGGCCTTGGTCAGGTCGCCGATCACTTCCTGGGTCGCGGAGTCGATGATCGTGGTGCCGACCGGTACGCGCAGCACCATGTCTTCACCTTTTTTACCGGTGCAATCGGTGCTGCCGCCGTTGGAACCACGCTCGGCATCGAAGTGCCGGGTGTAACGGTAGTCCACCAGGGTGTTGAGGTTTTCGTCGGCCATCATGTAGATGGAACCGCCGTCACCGCCGTCACCGCCGTTGGGGCCACCGTTTTCGATGAATTTTTCGCGACGGAAACTCATGCAACCGTTACCGCCGTCGCCTGCTTTTACTCGGATGGAAACTTCATCAACGAACTTCATAACAAAACGCCTCTCGCCGCACGGACGAGCTTAAGAAACCAAGACATAAGACTCTTGCAAAAATGAGCGCAGCGACCTCAATCAACGACCGCGAATCCAGCGCTTGAGCTCATTACAAACAGCTTTGCAAGAGACTCACTCCACAAACGAAAAAGCCCCGTCGCGAGACAGGGCTTTTCCAGCAACTACGTAATTATGCCGCGACGACGTCAGTCTTCGGGACGATGCTCACGTAACGGCGACCGAAGGCGCCTTTTACTTCGAACTTGATCACGCCGTCGATTTTAGCGAACAGAGTGTGATCTTTACCCATGCCAACACCGTAACCGGCGTGGAATTGGGTGCCGCGCTGACGCACGATGATGTTGCCCGGAATGATAACCTGGCCGCCATACATCTTCACGCCAAGGCGTTTGGCTTCTGAGTCGCGACCGTTACGGGTACTACCACCAGCTTTTTTGTGTGCCATGAGTCAATTCTCCTAGTGAGGAATTAGGCTGAAATTAAGCCTGAATACCGGTGATTTTGATCTCGGTGTACCACTGGCGGTGGCCCATACGCTTCATGTGGTGCTTACGACGACGGAACTTGATGATGCGGACTTTATCGTGACGACCTTGGGAGATCACTTCAGCCACAACGGTAGCGCCAGCAACAACTGGAGCGCCAATGTTCACGTCATCGCCATTGGCGACCAACAGAACGCGATCAAAAGTCACGGAGTCGCCGGTAGCGAGTTCCAGTTTTTCGATCTTCAGGTATTCACCTGGGGCGACCTTGTATTGCTTGCCACCAGTAACAATTACTGCGTACGACATGGTATTTCTCCGATAATCCTGCTCACCCAGCGCTTTATAAGAAGAGGTATTGGCTGGCATGGCTGCATGGGATGGACGTCCCGAATGCAATTGCGTAAGGCAGGTGCTGCCCAGGAAGTTCAGGGTGCGCGATTGTACGCAAGGCGCGGATACGTTGCAAGAGGCCGTCTATCGCGCCTTGACACTGCGGGGTCAGGGTCCTAGCATGCCGCGCAACCCTTCTGGAGCGACTGTCGCTGATGCAACCCCAAGCTTTCTACCGCGCGGTCGCGGACGATTTTAGCGCCGTCGACGGCATCATCAAGCAGCAGCTGACGTCTAAAGTGCCGCTGGTCTCCAAAATTGGCGACTACATTACGTCGGCGGGCGGTAAACGCCTGCGTCCTTTATTAGTGTTGCTGTGCGGCAAGGCCCTGGGCCGCGAAGGCGATGACCTGCGCCTGCTGGCCGCCACCATCGAGTTCCTGCACACCGCGACCCTGCTGCACGACGACGTGGTCGACATGTCCGGCATGCGCCGTGGTCGCGAGACCGCCAACGCGATGTGGGGCAACGCCCCGAGCGTGCTGGTCGGCGACTTCCTGTACTCGCGCTCGTTCGAAATGATGGTCGAACTGGGCTCGATGCCGGTGATGAAGATTCTTTCACAGGCCACGCGCATCATCGCCGAAGGCGAAGTGTTGCAGTTGTCGAAGGTGCGTGACGCCAGCACCACCGAAGAAACCTACATGGAAGTGATTCGCGGCAAAACCGCGATGCTCTTCGAAGCCTCGACCCACAGCGCCGCCGCCCTGTGCCAAGCCACGGCCGAGCAGGCCGAAGCCCTGCGCACCTTCGGCGACCACCTGGGCGTGGCGTTCCAACTGGTGGACGACCTGCTCGACTACCGTGGCGACGCCGAGACCCTGGGCAAGAACGTCGGCGACGACCTGGCCGAGGGCAAGCCGACCTTGCCGCTGATCTACACCATGCGCGAAGGCACGCCGGAACAGGCGGCCCTGGTACGCAAGGCGATCCAGAAAGGCGGGATCGAAGACCTGGAAAGCATCCGCGCCGCCGTGGAAGCCTCCGGCGCCCTGGACTACACTGCCCACCTGGCGCGTGACTACGTGGCCCGTGCGATCAAGTGCCTGGACGCCCTCCCCGCCAGCGAATACCGGGACGCCCTGGTCGAGCTGAGCGAGTTCGCGGTCGCGCGCACGCACTAGAAATACCAAATGTGGGAGGGGGCTTGCCCCCGATAGCGGTGGATCAGTCAACTTATGCTTAGACTGAAATACCGCCATCGGGGGCAAGCCCCCTCCCACATTTAGTTTGTATTACCAATCCAAGACCGCGCCCTGTCTTCCTACAATTCCCTATATAATGTGCGACTTTAGCCATCCTGACCTTTAAGGAGCTTTAGTGAGCACGTTGCCACCCTGCCCGAAATGCAATTCCGAATTCACCTACGAAGACGGCGCCCAACTGATCTGCCCGGAATGCGCCCATGAGTGGTCCGCCACTGGCGAGGCCGAAGTGGCCAGCGATGAAACCGTGAAGAAAGACTCTGTAGGCAACGTCCTGCAGGACGGCGACACCATCACCGTGATCAAAGACCTCAAGGTCAAGGGCACCTCCCTGGTGGTCAAGGTCGGCACCAAGGTCAAGAACATCCGCCTGTGCGACGGCGACCACGATATCGACTGCAAGATCGACGGTATCGGCCCGATGAAACTCAAGTCCGAGTTCGTCCGCAAGGTCTGATCCTGCTGCTTCCATCCCGCGCCCGCCGCGGGATGGCGTTTCGCCCTGGCTGTTGATCCCTCGCACGACCCACGCAGAAAAATCCGCAAACCGCCAATAGGCACTTGCTATTCTACGAATAAGAATTATTCTCATTGAAACCCATCAAGGAGAACGACATGACTTATTTGATAGATGCCTGGCTGGACCGCCCACACCCTTACCTGCGCATCCTCCATCGGGAAACCGGGGAAGTCTGTGCGGTGCTGGAGGAAGAAGCGCTGAACGAACTGCAGGACCAGGGCGACCTGGACGTGAATGGCCTGAGTTCCAGTGAACCCGGTGTACTGAAGGAAGTGGTGCGCAACCTGTTTCTGTTCTGCTATGCCCGAGCATTGCGCCCGGCGACGGAACTCAATGGCAAGTTTCACCCATGAGCGACCGCGCAAAACCCTGTAGGAGCGAGCTTGCTCGCGAAGAACGCACAAGCAACGCGTTCATCCAGGATGCTCGCGTCATCGTTGACGTTTGTCGCAAGCAAGCTCGTTCCTACAGGTAATCAAAAGCAGGTCTTACAGAACGTCGAGCAGCTCGACGTCGAATACCAGAACGCTGTGCGGCGGAATGCTGCCAACGCCTTGAGCGCCGTAAGCCAGTTCGCTCGGCACGAACAGGCGCCATTTGCTGCCGGCATTCATCAGTTGCAGGGCTTCGGTCCAGCCGGCGATCACGCCGCCAACCGGGAATTCCGCAGGCTGGCCGCGCTCGTAGGAGCTGTCGAACACCGTGCCGTCGATCAGGGTGCCGTGGTAGTGAGTACGCACTTGGTCTTCACGGGTCGGCTTGGCGCCTTCACCGGCAGTCAGCACTTCGAATTGCAGGCCGGAAGCCAGAGTGGTGATGCCGTCACGCTTGGCGTTTTCCGCCAGGAACGCCAGGCCCTCGCCTGCAGCCGCTTCCGCCTTGGCAGCCGCTTCGGCTTGCATGATTTCGCGGATGACCTTGAAGCTCGCGGCCATTTGCTCTTGATCAACACGGCTTGGCTTGCCGGCGAACGCGTCGGTCAGGCCGGCCAGGATTGCGTCCAGGCTCACGCCCGGTGGCGGGTTGTCGCGCAGTTGGTCGCCCAACTGACGGCCGATACCGTAGCTGACGCGGGTTTCGTCGGTGGACAGATTAACTTCGGACATGAAGAGGCTCCGCTGTAGGGCAGCGCTGAAAACACGGTTTTCCCGCACCGCCCAGAACTAAAAGGGCCAGCAGACTAGCACAGAATGCGCGTGCGGAATGAGCCCCGCCCACGTCATGCCTGCCTGGCGCCGATGCTCGGTGATGCAGGGTCCCGTACATCGCGCGGACTAATTAATCGTTTCAGTTTCCCCTGTGCCCGCCGATATGGCCTAAACACCTTGGCTGGCTCAAACAACAACACCGTCCAGCAGACAAACATCATTTTTGCGGAGCACTCGATGAACAGCTGGTTCGGTAACATCAGCGTCAACCTCAAACTGGGCCTGGGCTTCGGCCTGGTGCTTGTCCTCACCTCGATCCTGGCGCTGACCGGCTGGACCAGCCTCGGCGGCCTGATCGACCGTAGCAACTGGATGAGCGACATCACCCAGCTCAACGCCTCCCTGACCAAGCTGCGCATCGTGCGCCTGCAATACATGCTGGCCAACGGCGATGAAAGCGTGGCGCAGAACGTACAAACCAGCCTGGATGCCTTCGCCGCCCAGCAGCAAACACTCCTGGACAGCTTCAAGAGCCCGGACAACGTCAAACTGCTCAACGAGCAGAAAACCGTCATCACGGCGTATCAGCAATCGCTGAACAAAATGCGTGAGGCCTACCGTGCCGGCAATGCTGCGCGCCAGGTCATGGGCGATAAGGCCGACATCGCCAACGCCCAGATCGACGCACTGGACAGCAGTGTGCAGCAGACGCCCGACAACCCCGAGCGCTTCACCCAGTACCAGGCCGTGACTCATGCCAAACAAGAGTTCCAGTTGGCCCGCTACGAAGTGCGCGGCTACACCGGCAACGTCAACGCCGACACCGAAGCCCGCGCCGCCGCCCAGATCGAAAAAGCCATCACCGGCTTGAAAGGCCTCGGCGCGGCGTTCGGCGGCAGCCAACAGGTCGCGCTCAGCGCCCTGGAAAGCGCGCTCGGCGCCTATCGCAGTGCGGTGCAGAACTACAAGGCGGCTAACGCCAATATCGTCGCCGCGCGCGCCGAAATGACCACCCAAGGGGCGGATATCGTCACCATCAGCGACAAGCTCTACGACATCCAGCTCACCCGCCGCGACGCCGAAAGCGCCCAAGCCCGCAGCCTGCAATTGATCAGCACGCTGCTCGCGTTACTGGTCGGCATCGTCGCGGCACTGGTGATCACCCGCCAGATCACACGCCCGATCCAGGAAACCCTGGCCGTGGTCGAACGCATTGCCTCCGGCGACCTGAGCCACAATATCCAGGTCACCCGCCGCGATGAACTGGGCGTACTGCAACAAGGCATCCAGCGCATGGGCACGACCCTGCGCGAGTTGATCAGCGGCATTCGTGACGGCGTGACCCAGATCGCCAGCGCCGCCGAAGAGTTGTCGGCCGTGACCGAACAGACCAGTGCCGGGGTGAACAGCCAGAAGATCGAAACCGATCAAGTCGCCACCGCCATGCACGAAATGACCGCCACCGTGCAGGAAGTCGCACGCAACGCCGAGCAAGCCTCCCGGGCCGCTGCCGATGCCGATGGCCAAGCCCGCGCAGGCGACAAGGTGGTGGCCGAAGCCATCGCCCAGATCGAACGCCTGGCCGCCGAAGTGGCGCGTTCCACCGACGCCATGAGCCATCTGCAACAAGAGAGCAACAAAATCGGCAGCGTGATGGACGTGATCAAGGCCGTGGCCGAGCAGACCAACCTGCTCGCGCTCAACGCCGCGATTGAAGCGGCGCGTGCCGGTGAAGCCGGTCGCGGCTTTGCCGTCGTCGCCGACGAAGTGCGTGGCCTGGCCCAGCGCACGCAGAAATCCACCGAAGAAATCGAAGGCCTGGTGGCCGGCTTGCAGAACGGCACCCAGCAGGTGGCCGCGGTGATGAACAACAGCCGCAGCCTCACCGACAGCAGCGTCGAACTGACGCGCAAGGCCGGCGTATCCCTGGAAAACATCACCCGCACGGTGTCGAACATCCAGTCGATGAACCAGCAGATCGCAGCGGCAGCCGAAGAGCAAAGCGCCGTGGCCGAAGAAATCAGCCGCAGCATCATCAACGTGCGTGACGTGTCGGAACAGACCGCTACCGCGAGTGACGAGACGGCCAAGTCGAGTGTGGAACTAGCGCGCTTGGGCAGCCAGTTGCAGCAGATGGTCAGCCACTTCCGGGTGTAAAAACCAAAAAGCCGCCTCGGTATGCACCGGGGCGGCTCCACTTCTCAGACCTTAGCGGTCATCGAAGCTGTCTCGCAGGAATGTCCATACGTGATAAACACGCAAGGCATTCATGACGAGGTTCCACGCATGTCGTGCAAACTTAGACATACTCGGCCCTCCATGAGTTGGGCCTTGCCTCCAGCGCACTTACCGGAACATGTGAGCCTTTGGATGCACGTCAGTGCTCCTGTGAGGCGGCTGGGTTTATGGTCCTCTTGCATGAATCCGGCACGGATTACTAGCCCGTGGCAGTCGGTCCAAAATTTGCGCGCGAACCCAGCCAACCTACCTCACGATGAACGCAGAACGAGGGCGATACTAGCTCACTCCCCTACGCCAAGGTGTGACAAGCAACGGCCAATTCCCCTTAAAAGTTGTTGCTGTTTTTTGCGGGGCTCAAGTGAAAGACCACCTATCGTCAGGCCTTGCATAAAGCCCCGAAGCGGCAGTAGTATCGCCAACACGTCAGTGCTTCCTGTGAGATCGCAACCCCAACCGCAAACCGGGTTTGCACAAAAAAACCGCCCTACTAAGGCGGTTTTTTATTGCCTGCGATTTACCCCTCAGCCCTCGCCTTCCTCGACAAACACCAGCCGATTGCCAAACGGATCGTGGATGCTCATCTCCCGCGAACCCCAGGGCATTTCTTCAACGCCTGGCTTGGCAAAACGATAGTCCTTGCCCTGCAATTGCTGCTGATAGGCGTCTACACCCTGCGCCTGAATCCGCACCGCCGCACCCGGCGATGCATCGCCATGGTGCTCGGACAAATGCAGTACGCACTCACCCAACGACACCTGCAGGTACAACGGAAAATTCGCCTCGAAGCGATGTTGCCAATCGACCTTGAACCCAAGGAAGTCGACATAAAACTCCAACGCCTTGGCCTCGTCGAAAATCCGCAGGATGGGGGTGACTTTTCCTAAGTGCATGGCAACCGCTCCGTGTGTAAGAGCGCCCACTATAGAGTCGAAAACCCAGCCCGCAAATCCCCACTGCGCGCCAGGAACCGCCCCGGCCGCTGACCATTCGGCTGCCCGTCGCTGTAGCTCAACACGCCGTTGACCCACACGCCATCAATCCCTTCTGCCGCCTGCTGCGGCGCCTTGAAATCCGCCACATCGCGCACGCGCAACGGATCGAACAGCACCAAGTCGGCCCAGTGCCCTACACGGATTTCGCCCCGCTCCGACAAGCCGAATCGCGCCGCCGACAAGCCGGTCATCTTATGCACCGCCGTGTGCAGCGGGAACAGCCCGACGTCCCGACTGAAGTGGCCCAACACCCGTGGAAACGCGCCCCACAAGCGCGGATGCGGGAACGGATCTTCAGGCAACCCATCCGACCCGACCATCGACAGCGGATGCGCGAGGATACGGCGCACATCCGCTTCGTCCATGCCGTAATACACCGCCCCCGCCGGTTGCAGGCGACGGGCCGCGTCCATCAGCGAAACATCCCACTCGGCGGCGATCGCCTGCAAGTCGCGCCCGCCCATTTCCGGGTGCGCTGTCGACCAGGTGATGGTGATGCGAAATGCATCGGTGACTTGCTTGAGATCCAGGGTCGAAGAACTCGCCGCATAGGGATAACAATCACACCCCACCGGATGGGTTTTCGCCGCCTGCTCCAGCGCCGCCAACAGCTGCGGACTACGCCCCCAGTTACCCGCGCCGGCACATTTGAGGTGGGAAATGATCACCGGCACCTGAGCATGCCGACCGATCAGAAACGCCTCGTCCATGGCCGCCAGCACCGGTTCGAACTCACTGCGCAGATGGGTGGTGTACACCGCGCCGAACGCCGTCAGTTCTTCGCTCAGTTGCAGCACTTCATCGGTCTCGGCATTGAACGCGCTGGCGTAGGCCAGGCCGGTGGATAAGCCAAGGGCGCCATCCTCCAGGCTCTCGCGCAACTGCGCGCGCATCGCGGCGATTTCATCGAAAGTGGCGCTGCGATGCAGGTCGTCCATATGGTTGCTGCGCAGCGCCGTGTGGCCGATCAGCGCCGCGACGTTGACCGCCGGCTGGGCGCGTTCCACGGCGGCGCGGTAATCGGCAAAACGCGGATAGGTGAACGCTTCACGCGGGCCCAGCAGGTTCATCGGGTCCGGCGGCTCAGCGCGCAAACTTACGGGCGAGGCGCTGATACCGCAGTTGCCGACAATCACCGTGGTCACGCCCTGGCTGAGCTTGGGCAGCATCTGCGGCTGACGGATCACCACCGTGTCATCGTGGGTGTGTACATCGATAAACCCCGGCGCCAACACCCGGCCGCGGGCGTCGATCACCTGCGTGGCCAGCGCGGCCGACAAGTCGCCGATCGCCTCGATACGCCCGTCGCGCAGCCCCACATCGGCGACATACCCAGGCGTGTTGCGGCCATCCATGACCAGCGCCTGGCGGATCAGCGTGTCGTACTGCATATCAGTCTCCCAGCGGCAGGCTGTCGGGCCCACCGCGATAGTCGTCGAGGGCCAGCTTGATGCGGCGCAGGCGTTCCTGGTTGTCGTCCGGCATGGCCAGCGCCAGCTCGGTGGCGAGCAGGTCGATGGCCAGCAGCATGCCGTAGCGCGCCGCCGTGGGTTTGTAGATGAAGCTGGTTTCGGCCGGTTGCAGCGCCAGCACCACATCCGCCAGCCCGGCCAGGGGTGAAGCGGCCAGGGTGATGGCGACGATGGGCGTGTCGTAGTTGCGCGCCAGGGCCACCACGTCCAGCAACTCCGGGGTGAGGCCGCTGAGCGAACAGACGATCAGCGCCTGCTCGGGCCCCAGCGTCGCCGCCGTGACGCGCATCATCACCGGGTCATGGCAGGCGGCAATCGGATAGCCCAGGCGCACCAGACGCACTTGCAACTCATCGCTGCACAGGCTCGATGGGCCGCCCATGCCGAACGCGTGGATCATCCGCGCCTTGCCCAGCAGGCTGACCGCATCGACGAAGCCGGCCTGATCGAACCCCGACAAGTGCTGGCGCAACGTCGCCTCGATATCACCGAGAATCTGCCGATGAAACCCCGACTGCTCAGGCTTGCCCGCCGGGTCGAGGAAGCGGCTGCCCACGCCACTGGCCTGAGCCAGTTGCAGGCGCAAGTCGCGCAAATCCCGGCACCCGACGCTGCGCGCAAACCGCGACAACGTCGCGGTGCTGACCTCGGCGCGTTGGGACAACGCCTCCAGGCTAGCCGACGCGGCAAAGCCCACGTCATCGAGCATCAGCTTGGCGATACGCCCTTCGCCGGCACTGAAAGACGCCTGGCGGGCGCGGATCTGGTAGAGGATGTCCATGGAGGCTCCGGGTTACAGGACGCAGGACAGACCATACGTCAGACCGAAGGCGACCAGCGAAATCAGGGTCTCCAACACGGTCCAGGTCTTGAAGGTCTGGATCACAGTCATATTGAAGTATTCCTTGATCAGCCAGAAGCCGCCGTCGTTGACGTGGGAAAAGATCACCGAACCCGCCCCGGTCGCCAGCACCAGCAATTCAGGGTGTGGATAACCCAGGCCCAGCGCAACCGGCGCAACCACCCCGGAAGCGGTGGTCATGGCCACGGTGGCCGAGCCGGTGGCGATACGCATCAACGCGGCGAACAACCAGCCCATCACCAGCGGCGACAGGTTGAACGCGTGGGCCAGGCCGAGGATTTCGTTGGTCACGCCGGCGTCCACCAGAATCCGGTTCAACCCGCCGCCCGCGCCCACCAGCAAGGTGATACTCGCGGTCGGCGCCAGGCATTCGTTGGTGAACTTGAGGATCGACTCGCGGTTGAAACCCTGCGCCAGGCCGAGGGTCCAGAAACTCACCAGGGTCGCCACCAGCAGCGCGATCACCGAGTTGCCGATAAACAACAGGAACTGGTTGAAACCGCTGCCGGGCGTGGAAATCAGATTGGCCCAGCCGCCGATCATCATCAGCACCACCGGCAACAGAATGGTGCCCATGGTCAGGGCGAAACTCGGCAAACGGCTGCGTGGCTCGCGCTCGATGAACTGGCGCTCCAGCGGGTTTTCCGCCGGCAGGTGAATGCGCGGCACGATGAACTTGGCGTACAGCGGGCCGGCGATGATCGCCGTGGGAATGCCGATCAAAATCGCATAGAGCACGGTCTGCCCGACCGAGGCGTTATACGCCAGCACCGCCATCATCGCCGCCGGGTGCGGCGGCACCAGCGCATGCACCACCGACAGGCCGGCAACCATCGGCAAGCCGACCATCAGGATCGACACCCCCACACGCCGCGCCACGGTAAAGGCGATCGGCACCAGCAACACAAAACCGACCTCGAAAAACAGCGGCAGCCCCACCAGAAAGGCAATGCACACCATCGCCCAATGGGCATTGCGCTCGCCGAACCGGTTGATCAACGTGCGTGCCACCTGCTCGGCGCCGCCGGATTCAGCCATCATCTTGCCGAGCATGGTGCCCAGCGCGACCACCAGGGCGATATGCCCCAGGGTTTTGCCGACGCCCGCTTCGTAGGAGCCCATGATGGTGTCCGCCGGCATCCCGGCCATCAGCGCCAGGCCGATGGACACCAGGGTGATGACGATAAACGGGTTGAGTCGGTAACGTGCAATCAGCACGATCAAAGCAATGATGGCGATGGCGGCGTATGCCAATAGCCCGAAGCCCGGTGATGCGGCCATGCGGTACTCCTCGGAAAGGGTCACGTCGAATTGGTTGTGAAACTCATAAATCATTACCGAGGAGCATTTTCAATTTTTATGAAAGTAATTTTCGCCCACAGATAAGCGCTGTCGCGTTGGGACATGCCCAACGGCCGCGCATGAAAATTCGGGGGGTGTTCTTACATCAAATTCAGAAAAGACCGGAAACTCAACGCGCACGCTTGAGTCTTAAAATGCGCCCCCACGAACATCCAGGACACTCGATCATGACCCGCACCTCTCTCACCGCCTGCGCCCTGCTGCTCGCCCTGTGCGGCAGCGCGTCGGCCGCCGACAACGCCGCACTGAAGAAATGCATGGACAGCGCCAACACGACCGTGGACATGGTCAAGTGCAACACCCAGCAGGCCAAGGTGCAGGACAAACGCCTGAACACTGCCTACCAGGCCGCCCTCGCCGCCCAGGAAGGCGCGCGCAAGCAGCAATTGCAGGACGTGCAGCGCCTGTGGATCAAATACCGCGATGCCAATTGCGCCTTTGCCGGCAGTGCCACCGGCGGCAGCATCGATCAGGTCAACGGCTCCGCCTGTGTACTGGACATGACCCAGACCCGCGCCCAGGAACTGGAAGACCTGGTCGGGCCGTAATGAATGAAAACCCTCGCCCTCCCGTAGGAGCGAGCTTGCTCGCGAAAATCGTCAACGATGACGCGTGTTGCCTGGATAGACGTGGCGCTCTCGGGTTTTTCGCGAGCAAGCTCGCTCCTACAGGGGTTGCGGTCAGTCGTGATGGACCTTGGCGCGCTTGAGCAGCTTCTTGCAGCGCTCGGACAAATGCAGCACGCGCAGATGCTTGCCGGCCTTGCTGTAACGCTCGCGCAAGGTCATCAGCGCGGCAATCGCGGAGTAGTCGACAACGCTCAGGTGGCGGCAATCCAGCGTCACCGCGGCCGGGTCGTTGGCCGGGTCGAATTGATTCAAAAACGGCGTGGTCGAGGCAAAGAACAACGTGCCATGCACGCGGTAGAGTTTGCTGCCGTCCGCTTCCAGATATTCATCGGCGTACAGTTCACGCGCCTGTTGCCAGGCGAAGTTCAGCGCCGCGATCACGATCCCGCAGAGCACCGCCGTGGCCAGGTCGGTGAACACGGTGATCACGGTCACCGCAATGATCACCAGCACGTCATTGAGCGGCACCTTGTTGATCACCCGCAGCGACGCCCAGGCGAAGGTCTGCTGCGACACCACGAACATCACCCCGACCAGCGCCGCCAGCGGGATGCGCTCGATCAGCGGTGACAGAAACAGAATGAACAACAGGATCATCACCCCAGCCAAGACCCCGGACAAACGTCCGCGCCCGCCGGAGCTGAGGTTGATCACGGTTTGCCCGATCATCGCGCAACCGCCCATGCCGCCGAACAGGCCCGAGAGCATATTCGCCGCGCCCAGGGCCATGCTTTCGCGGTCGGGGTAGCCGCGGCTCTCGGTGATTTCGTCGGTGAGGTTGAGGGTCAACAGGGTTTCCAGCAGGCCGACCATCGCCATCAGAAACGCGTAGGGCGCGATGATGCCGAGGGTATCCAGGCTCCAGGGGATCTGCGGCAGCGCGAAGCTCGGCAGGCCACCGGCGATGTGGGCCATGTCGCCCAGCGTGCGCGTCGGCAAGCCCAGCAGGTACACCGCCAAGCCCACGCCGAGGATCGCCACCAGGGCGGGCGGCACGGCACGGGTCAGGCGCGGCAGCAGGTAGACAATGGCCATGGTCACCAGCACCAGGCCGCTCATCACATACAGCGGCGTGCCGCTGAGCCAGGTATCACCGCTCTTGAAATGCTCCAACTGCGCCAGGGCGATGATGATCGCCAGGCCGTTGACGAACCCCAGCATCACCGGGTGCGGCACCATCCGCACCAGCTTGCCCAGGCGCAGCAGGCCGAAGACCAGCATGATCAGCCCGCCCAGCAGCACCGTCGCGAGCAAATACTCCACGCCGTGTTGCACCACCAGCGCGACGATCACCACCGCCATCGACCCTGCGGCGCCAGAGACCATCCCCGGCCGCCCGCCGAACAATGCCGTGAGGGTGCAGATGATGAACGCGCCGTAGAGCCCCATCAGCGGGTTGAGATGCGCCACCAGGGCAAAGGCGATGCACTCGGGCAGCAAGGCAAAAGACGTGGTGAGGCCGGCCAGGGCGTCGGCGCGAAGACGGGTGAGGTTCATGAGGTACCGGGCATTGCGGGGAATAAGGCGGGGAATGGTACGGAAATGCGGGCGGTGGGGCCAGTGAAGCGTCAGGGCAGATTGACCGGGATGCCCCGTTCGCGGGCAAGCCCACTCCCATGGTTTGATCGGTGCACCCGTTATCGAGGTGTGAACACCGTCAAATGTGGGAGTGGGCTTGCCCGCGAAGGGTGCACCACGGTCTCACGCCGACATCAGACCATTTCGCGGCGAATCCACTCCACCACCGATGTGCGCTTGGGCGCCCACCCCAACAATTCACGGGCATGCTTGCCGCGCACCCGGCTGTTGGAACCCAGGCCGTAGTTGGCCATTTCATAGCCCCATTCGGCTTCTGCGGCGGCCAACGGCCAGTCCTGCGGCTTGCCCAGGTTCAGGGCTTCGGCGATGGCGGTGGTCATGTCGATGAACGCCGCTTCACCGCTTTCCACGAAGTAGAACGTGCCCGGCACATTCTTCTCCAGCGCCAGCAGATAGAGCGCGACCACGTCCTCGATATGCACATTGGACCAGATGTTCTGCCCCGTACCGACATGACGCACCACCCCGCTCTTGCGCGCCTGCTTGAGCAAGCGCGGCAGTTGCACGCTGTCGCGCTTCACGCCCAGGCTGTGGCCGTAGATCAGGGTGTTGCAGATCACCGCCGAGTTCACCCCGTCTTGGGCGGCTGCCAGGATCAGGTTGTCGATGGCGACACGTGCGGCCTTGTCGACGGTCGGTTCCGGCAGGTGGTCTTCGAAGTAGATGACATCGCTGGCCTTGCCGCCCGATGCATCGCCGACGATGCTCGAACCGCTGGTGTGCAGGAACGGTTTGTTCGAACCTTTCAAGGCGGCCAACAGCGTTTCCACCGCCGCGCGATGGTCGCTGCTGGCGGCGTTGATCACCGCGTCGGCCTGCCGGGCCTGTTCGGTCAACACCGCACGGTCATCCAGGGTGCCGATGACCGGGGTGATGCCCAGGGCCGTCATCTCGGCGGCTTGATCGGCGCTGCGCACCAGGCCCGTCACATGGTGGCCGGCCTTGACCAGGCCGGTGGCGATGGAGCCGCCGATAAATCCGGCGGCGCCGGTAACGAATACGTTCATGGAGGTCTCTCCTGACTGAGTAAGTGATGGGCCCAGTATCAAGCCCCCATCCCTGGCGAATAAGACCGTGTTGCCCAATTCAATCTTGCGCGCAGGTCACGAATCAGCAGGCGTACCGCGCCAGCTTGGCCTGGATGAAGTCCAGGAAGCATTGGATGCGCAAGGCCAGTTGCGAGTTGCGGTAAAACACCGCGTGGATCGGCTGGCGATAACCGCTGTTGAAGGCCTCCAGCAGCGGCACCAGGCGCCCGGCGTCGATGTCGTCGCTGGTCATGAAGTTCGACAGGCAGCCAATGCCCTGCCCTTCGAGCGCCAGTTGGCGCACGGTTTCACCGCTGGACGCGGCAATGCCGGGCTCGATCAGCCAGCGGTCACCCGCCACGTGGCGCAACGGCCAGTGGTTGAGCGTCTCGGTCTGGGTGAAGCCGAGCAAGGTGTGCTCGGCCAACTCGGCGACCGTCGTCGGCGTGCCGTACTGCTTGAGGTAAGCGGGGCTGGCGAGGATATGCAGCGGGGTGCAGCCCAGGGACCGCGCATGCAGGGTGGAATCGGCCAGCGCGCCGATGCGAATCGCAATGTCGGTGCTCTGCTCCAACAGGTCGATGATCAAGTCATCACTGTTCAACTCCAGCTGGATCTCTGGGTACAGCCCGCGAAATTCGGCGATGTACGGCACGATCCCATGCAGCATGAACGGCACGGCGGCGTTGATGCGCAAGCGCCCCGCCGGTTTCTTCTGGCGCGACGACAAGCGTTCCTCCAGATCATCCATCTGCGCCAGGATCACCTTGGCCTGTTCGAAGAAGTACTTGCCCTCCTCGGTCAGGTCCATGCGCCGCGTGGTGCGGTTGATCAGCGTGGTGTCGAGCTTGGCTTCCAGGCGCGACAAGGTGCGGCTGACCGCCGACGGCGTCTGCCCGACCTGCTCCGCCGCTGCCGAAATCGAGCCGCACTCAATCACGTTGACGAAGATCTGTAGCTCATCGGATCGGGCTTTCACAGGCTGTCCTCTTTCTCGGTTCAGCGCAGCTTACACCGAGAGGTCGAACACCTGCGCCAGATGCTGCTCGTAGCGCGCCACGTCGGCGTCGATGGCCGGGCGCTTCATGACGTCCACGCAGAGGAACGTCGGCAAGGCCGTCATGCCGAGGAACTCATTGGCCTTGTGAAACGCGAAGTACACCGCGTCCACACCTTTGCCCTCAAAGAAATCGCTCGGGTCGTCGAAGGCTTGCTGCGGGGCGTTCCAGGTCAGCGACAACATGTATTGCTTGCCGTGGATCAGGCCGCCGCTGCCGTATTTCTGCGAGGCGTCGGAACGGGTACGGCCATCGCTGGCGTAGAGGCTGCCGTGGCCTTCGGTGAAGACTTCGTCGATGTACTTCTTCACGATCCACGGCGCGCCCATCCACCAGCCGGGCATCTGGTAGATGATCACGTCGGCCCAGAGGAATTTGGCGACTTCTTCGGCGACGTCGTAGCCTTCATCGATATGCGTGACCTTGACGTCGATACCGCCACGGTCGAGCACAGCCACGGCGGCGTCATGCAGGGTGCTGTTGTAGCGACCGTCGGAGTGGGCGAATTTTTTACCGCCGTTGAGCAGCAGGACTTTTTTCATGGGGGAGCGCCTTGAGATTAAAAATGTCTGAAGGCAGGGTATCGATGTGCCTTGCGCGGAATAAGCCTTGGCGCGGCAAAATACATTTGACTGAAAATCACGAATCAAACTCTATTATTGCCTTTATCCACTGATCAACAGATGCGCGCCCAACAGCGCCATGCCGATAAAAAACACCCGCTTGAACAACACGGCACTGATCCGTTGGCGCAACGCCTGCCCCAGCCACATGCCCAACAAGGCCGGCGCCAGCGCCAACAACGAGGCATTGATCTCGCCGCCGCCGAGGCTGCCGCGCCAGGCCAACCCGGCCGCCAGCGCCAGTGTCGACACGCTGAACGACAGCCCCAACGCCTGCACCAACTGATCGCGATTCAACCCCAGCGCTTGCAGATACGGCACCGCCGGAATCACGAAGACGCCGGTGGCCGCGGTGATCAGGCCGGTGACCAGCCCACACACCGGCGCCAACCAACGCTCGGTCGCGGGCGTCACCTTGAATGCGGGCAGGAACAGCCCACTCAACGCATACACCAGCAAGGCCGCGCCCAATGCGCGCACCACCCCGGCGCCACTGCCCATTCCCAGCCACAGCGTGCCCAACCCGGTGCCGAGGACAATCAACAGCAACAGCGGCCACAAGCGCTTGAGCAACACGCTCAAGTGGCCGCCGAAGGCCAGTTGCCAAAGGTTGGTCACCGTCGAAGGGATGATCAGCAACGCCGCAGCCTGCGCCGGCAACATAGCCAGGCCGAGCAAGCCCATGGCGACGGTGGGCAGGCCCAGGCCGATCACACCTTTGACGGTGCCGGCCAGCAGGAAGGTGCCGATCACCAGCAGGGTCAGGGCGGGGCCGAGGTTTTGGTAGAACGCGAGGAAGGTTGTCATCGGCCGAGTGTGGGGCTTTTCGCTGGGCGCGAAAATTCACCATATACTGAGGCAGCCTCTTGTTTTGCATGAGGCTGATGCCGCCATCGCGGGCAAGCCCCCTCCCACTGTTGAAATGCATTCCAAGTGTGGGAGCGGGCTTGCTCGCGATAGCGCCAGTCCAGCGAAAGGAAATCTTCCAGCCATGCACTTTGACCTGATCGACCTGCGCCTCTACCTGCACGTCCTCGATGCCGGCAACATCACCGCCGGCGCCAGCCGCAGCCACTTGTCCCTGGCCGCCGCCAGCGCGCGCATCCGCGCGATGGAAGCTGCGCTCGGGGTTGAATGCCTTGAACGCGGCCGTCGTGGCGTCACGCCGACGGCTGCGGGCCAGGCCTTGGCGCGTCATGCCCGGCTGTTGCTGCAACAGGCCGAGCACCTGCAACAGGACCTGGCGGAATACGCCAACGGCGTCAAAGGCCAGGTGCGCCTGCTGTGCAACACCACCGCCCTCAGCGAATACCTGCCGGAACTGCTGGCGGATTTCCTGCGCGACCACCCCAACCTGGACATCGACCTGCAGGAACTGCCCAGCCTGCGCATCACCCAGGCCTTGCGCCAGGGCACCGCAGACCTCGGGATCATCTCCGACGCGGTGGACACCCACGGCTTGCAGACCCTGGCGTTTCGCGACGATCCGCTGGTGCTGGTCATGCCGCTGGAGCATCCGTTGGCGGCAAGTACGGTGAGTTTTATCGACAGCCTGCATTACGACTATGTGGGCCTGGCCGCCCACAGCGCGCTGGCGGTGTACCTGGAAGAACAGGCGTTGCACGCGGGGTTTCGCTTGCACACGCGGATCCGCGCCGAGGGTTTTGACGGCGTGCTGCGCATGGTCGCACGCGGTGCGGGCCTGGGGATCGTGCCCCAGGCGGCGCTGGCGCGCTGGCCGTGGGCGCAGCGCGTCAAGCCCCAGCCGTTGCGAGAAGCTTGGGCCTGTCGAACGCTGCTGTTATGCGCGCGCTCGTTCGAACACCTGCCGGGTTATGCCAGGGCCTTGCTCGACGCCTTGGCCCTGCCCTTGCGGAAAAATCCGTAATACACCGCCGACAGAATCAGCAGGAACGGCACGCCGAACACCAAGGTCATCTTGAACGCGTCGGTGAAATACGTGGTGATCATCACCGCGCCCATCAGCACCAGGCCCAGCAGCGTGCTGTAGGGAAACAGGCGCAGCTGGAACGACAACTTCGCCCCGCCATGACGCTTGCGATAACGGCGGAAGAACAGGTGCGTCAGGAAGATCATGAACCAGGTGAAGATCGCGCCGAACATCGAGATCGCCATCATCAGCGTGAACGAGCTTTCCGGGTAGACCACGTTAAGCAAGGTCGCCAGGCCGATGCCCGAGCTGGACAGCAACAAGGCGTTCAGCGGGATGCCGCTCTTGCTCAACGCGCCCATGGACGTGGGCGCAAAGCCGGCGCGGGACAGGCTGAACATCATGCGCGTGGTGATGTAGAGCTGGCTGTTCATCGCTGACAGCGCCGCGATCAGGATCACGAAATTCATCACCCCGGTGGCGCCGGGAATGCCGAGGGTCTGCATCACCGTGACGAACGGGCTCTGCGTCTGCCCGGCCTGGTTCCACGGCACGATGGCCAGCATCAGCGCCAGGGTCAGCAGGTAAAACACCACCAGGCGCACGATGGTCGCGCGAAAGGCTTTCTTCACCGCCTGCTCCGGGTCGGCCGCTTCACCGGCGGCGACGGCGATCATCTCTACGCTCAAGTAGCTGAAGATCGAGACGATCACTGCGATCCACATACCGCTCAAGCCATGCGGGAAAAAGCCGTCGTGGGCCGTGTAGTTCTGCACCCCGTACTGCGGGTTACCGGAGCCGAACACCACGTACACCGCGAGGAGGATGAAACCGACGATGGCGCTGATCTTGATCGTCGAAAACCAGTATTCGAAGTTGCCGAAGGTTTTCACGCTGATGGCATTGAGCAGGATCAGCACGCTGGAGAACGACACGATCCACACCCACTCCGGCACGTTGGCGAACCAGTACTTCATGTACATCGCCACCGCCGTGACCTCGGCGCCCACCGCCAGCACAATCGCCGCCCAATAGGCGTAGCGCACCAGGAACCCGGCCAGCGGGCTGATGTAGAACTCGGCGTAGGCCCCGAAGGAGCCGGAGGTGGAATGGGCCACCGTCATCTCCGCCAGGCAGCCCATCAGCAGCAAGGTGATCAACGCTCCGATGGCGTAACTCAGCAGCACGCTGGGCCCGGCATAGCCGATGGCATAGGCGCTGCCCATGAACAGCCCGGTGCCGATGGCGCCACCGATGGCGATCATGCTCATCTGGCCGGAAGTGAGCTGGCGCCTCAGGCCCAGTTCGCGGTGGGTGATTTCTGCAAAGCCGTCGTTTGGCGTGGTCACGTGGTGTGCCCCTTATTGTTGTGATTGCACGATTTGTCTGTTGCCGCAGATCCCCTGTGGGAGGGGGCTTGCTGGTGATAGCAGTCTTTCAGTCGATACCTAGGTGACTGATCCGCCGCCATCGGGGGCAAGCCCCCTCCCACATTGAGCCTGCGTCAGACACTCAGCCGCCGCCATCGGGGGCAAGCCCCCTCCCACATTGAGCCTGCGTCAGGCACTCAATGGATGAACACCGCAGACCCCATATAGCAGTCTTTCAGTCGATACCTAGGTGACTGATCCGCCGCCATCGGGGGCAAGCCCCCGATGGCGGTGTGTCGGTCGCCGGATTCACACGCTGATACAGCGCTATCGGGAGCAAGCTCCCTCCCCCCATTGTTGTCTGTGTTTATTCAAGTGACGCTGTTACGGACTTTGAATTGCGCCTGGTCCCAGGTGCGGTTGTCGAGGATCTCACCGAGGATTTCCACGGCGTCCCACACTTCGGTAAAGCAGGTGTACAGCGGCGTAAAACCAAAGCGCATGATGCGCGGCTCGCGATAGTCGCCAATCACTCCACGGGCAATCAGTGCCTGGATCACTGCATAACCTTCAGGGTGTTCGAAGCTCACATGGCTGCCGCGTCTGGCGTGTTCACGCGGGGTGATCAACACCAGGCCATGGGCGGCGCAGCGGGCTTCGACCAATGCGATAAACAGGTCGGTCAAGGCCAGGGATTTACTGCGCAGGCTGGCCATGTCGGTCTGTTCGAAAATCTCCAGGCCACATTCCACCATAGCCAGCGAGGTGATCGGCTGGGTGCCGCACAGGTAACGGGCGATGCCGGCACTCGGTGCATAACGCGTCTCCATGGCGAACTGCCGGGTATGCCCGAACCAGCCCGACAACGGCTGGCGCACCACGTCCACCAGCGCCGGGTTGACCCACACGAACGCCTGGGAGCCAGGGCCGCCATTGAGGTATTTGTAGGTGCAACCGATCGCATAATCGGCGCCGGCCCGATGCAGGTCGATGGGCACCGCACCTGCCGAATGCGCCAGGTCCCAGAGGCTCAGCGCGCCGCACTCGTGGCTCAACGTGGTGAGCGCGTGCATGTCGTACATGTAGCCGGTCTTGTAGTTGACGTGGGTGAGCATCACCACCGCCACGTCCGGGTCGATGGCCTGGGGCAGTTCGTCCGGGCTGTTGACCAGGCGCAGCGAATAGCCCTGTTGCAGCAGTTCGGCGAGGCCTTCGGCGATGTACAGGTCGGTGGGGAAGTTGCTCGCTTCGCTGACGATCACCTTGCGCTGCGGCGCGCGTTGGCGCTGCACGCTCAAGGCGGCGCTGAGCACCTTGAACAGGTTGATGGAAGTGGTATCGGTGATCACCACTTCGCCCTCCCCCGCGCCGATCAACGGCGCCAGGCGATTGCCCAGGCGCTGGGACAAGTCCGCCCAACCCGCGCTGTTCCAGCTGCGAATCAAGCCATTGCCCCACTCCTCGGCGATCACCTGCTGCGCCCGCGCAAGCGCGGCCACCGGACGTGCGCCGAGGGAGTTGCCGTCGAGGTAGATCACCCCCTGCGGCAAGGCGAACTGGTGGCGCAGCGGCGCCAACCGGTCCTGGTCGTCAAGGGCTTGGCAATGGCTTCGAGTGATCATGGGCTGTCCTGGTTTTTATAAGTGAAGATGCCGTAAATAATGAGCGAAGTTTTAGAGAATTTTCGTGCAAAGTTGTGGGCAACAGGCTAATTAAGCTGTAGGAAATTCGAAGTTCAACCGAAAACACGCGGATTTATTCTAAGCATGATTCTCGACGCCACCGACCTGCGCCTCCTGCATTTCCTGCAACAGGACGGCCGTATCAGCAACCAGGAACTCGCAGAAAAAGTCGCGCTGTCGCCCTCCGCCTGCCTGCGCCGTCTGCGCCTGTTGGAAAGCGAAGGCATCATCAGCGGCTATCGGGCGGTGTTGAATGCCGAGCGGTTGGGGATCGAACTCGAGGCCATCGTCCACCTGTCGGTGCGCCAGGACGTGGAGGACTGGCACGAGACGTTTATCCAGAAGGTGCAAGGCTGGCCGGAAGTGGCCAGCGCCTACGTGATCACCGGCGCCAGCAACTACGTGCTGCGGGTGCAGGCGCGCAACCTCAAGCACTTTTCGGACTTTATCGTGAACCACCTGAACCGCACGGCGGGGGTGATGGATATCCGCTCGGAGATCGTGTTGCAGAAGATCAAGGATCGCGATGAAGTGTTGGACCTGGTGTTGCGCAAATAGTCAGCCACACCGCAAAACAACGTGGGAGGGTGGCTTGCCCCCGATAGCAGTGTGTCAGTCACTTAAATGTTTACTGATCCGCCGCTATCGGGAGCAAGCTCCCTCCCACATTTTTTGACCGCGTTGATCAATCTTCCAATGCACGAACCCGCTGCATGCGCTTTTGCTCCAGCGGCGCATCGGCAAGCTGCACCTCGAAGTCAAAATCGATCTGCGCAAAGCGCCCTTCCACACCCAGTTCCCGCGCCAGGTGCTGATCGTCGCTGAAGCGAATTTCGGCAATCAATTCATCCCGTGTCGCGTAGGCAAAATCATCGTGCAGGTACGGGTCGTCCGACAGGTTGATCTGCGTGGTCAGGTGCCGATGCCCCGGCGCCGAGATGAAGAAGTGAATATGCGCCGGCCGCTGCCCGTGGCGTCCCAACTGATTGAGCAACTGCTGGGTCGGCCCGGTCGGCGGGCAGCCATAACCCGACGGCACGATGCTGCGAAAACGGAAGTTGCCCTGGGCATCGGTCTCGATGCGGCGGCGCAGGTTGAATTCCGACTGCGCGGTGTCGAACCAGGAGTAAGTGCCGCCTGTATTGGCCTGCCACACATCGACAATCGCCCCGGCCAACGGCTTGCCCTGCGTGTCCCGTACCTGGCCGCGCATGAACAGCGGCACGCCCGGGTCCTGGCCGTCGTCCAGGCGCGCTTCGTATTTCGACAGCGGCGCCCCCGCCACATACAGCGGGCCTTCGATGGTGCGCGGGGTGCCGCCGGTTTTGCCGGCCTCTTCGTCGGCGGCGTCCATCAACAGGTCCAGGTAATGCTCCAGGCCGAGCCCGGCGGCGAGCAAACCGGCTTCCTGGTGTTGACCCAATTCGTTGAGGTAGTTGACCGCCGCCCAGAACTCTTCGGGGGTGACTTCCAGGTCTTCGATGATGTTCACCGTGTCCCGCAGGATCCGGTAGATCAGCGTCTTGGTGCGCGGGTTGCCGCTTTCGCTGCGGTGGCCGCTGGCTTCTTCGAGAAACTGTTGGGCATGGGCAGTCTGGGACAGTCGGATGGACATGGTGCAATCCTCATCTTGTAATTATTGGGGATAAAACAGGCTCAGCGGTCGTCCGCGTGGATCGACGACGGGTGCCGGCACAGCGCATTCACTTCGATGGCCATGTAGGGATAAAGCGGCAGTTGCATCAGCAGGTCGTGCAGTTCCTGCACGCTGTCGACATCGAACACGCTGTAGTTGGCGTAAAGCCCGGCGATGCGCCACAGATGGCGCCATTTGCCCTCTTGCTGCAGGCGCTGCGCCAGGGCTTTTTCGTCGGCCTTGAGGCTGGCGGCACGTTCGGGGTTCATGTCGACGGGCAGGTGTACGCTCATTTTTACGTGGAACAACATGGCAGGCGCCTCTTAGTGGTTGTCACGACGGAAGAACGCCAGGCGCTCTTCATCGATGGCCAGGCCCAGGCCCGGTGCGGTGCTGACATGCAGCTGGAAATCGCGGTACACCAGCGGCTCGGTGAGGATGTCTTCGGTGAGCAGCAGCGGGCCGAACAGCTCGGTGCCCCACGTCAGTGTGTCCAGGGTGAGAAACGCATGGGCCGAGGCCAGGGTGCCGAGGCCGCCTTCGAGCATGGTGCCGCCGTACAGGCCGATCCCGGCCGCTTCGGCAATCGCAGCCGTGCGCAACACCGCGCGCGGGCCACCGTTCTTGGCGATCTTGAGGGCGAACACCGACGCCGCGCCTTCGCGGGCCAGGTTGAAGGCGTCCTCGACACATTCGATGGATTCGTCGGCCATGATCGGCACCGGGCTCGACAGCTGAAGCCGGGCCATGCCGCCGCGGTTGTTGCGCGAGATCGGCTGTTCGATCAGGTCGATAGCGTTGTCGCCGAGCACCTTGCAGGCGCGCAGGGCAACGGCTTCATCCCAGGCCTGGTTGACATCGACGCGCACGCTGGCGCGCTCGCCCAAGGCTTTTTTGATCGCGATCACATGGGCCAGGTCGGCACTGACCTCCCCGGCGCCGATCTTCAATTTGAAGACGCGGTGACGGCGCAGGTCGAGCATCTTCTCGGCTTCGGCAATGTCCTGCTCGGTGTTGCCGCTGGCCAGGGTCCAGGCCACCGGCAACGCATCGCGCACGCGGCCGCCGAGCAGTTCGCTGACCGGCAGGTGCAGGCGTTTGCCCAGCGCATCGAGCAAGGCGCTTTCGATGGCGGACTTGGCGAAGGTGTTGCCGCGAATGCTGCGCGCCAGGCGCAACATGGCGGCATTGATGTTGTTCGCGTCCTGGCCGATCAGCAGCGGGGCGAAGTGGCGGTCGATGTTGATCTTGATGCTGTCGGGGCTTTCGTTGCCGTAGCTCAGGCCGCCGATGGTGGTGGCTTCGCCGAGGCCTTCGATGCCGTCGGCGCAACGCAGGCGGACGATCACCAGGGTCTGGTTCTGCATCGTGTGCATCGCCAGCTTGTGCGGGCGGATAGTGGGGAGGTCGACGATGATGGTTTCGATCGACTCGATGGCACAAATCGGCATGGCTATACCCGTTGGGTTCTTTATAGATTTGAGCCGATTCTGTGCCGCATTTTTCGTGGCTTCCAATATAGAATTGGTCTCGCACAATACCTTTAAGGTATCAAAGGAGCTGTCATGGAACTGCGACATCTGCGCTATTTCCAGGTGCTGGGCGAAACCCTCAACTTCACCCGCGCCGCCGAACGCCTGCACATCGCCCAGCCGCCGTTGAGCCGGCAGATCCAGCAATTGGAGGATGAATTGGGCGTGATACTGCTCGAGCGCGGCCGACCGCTGCGGCTGACCGAGGCCGGGCGGTTTTTCTATGAACACGCCACTGTGCTGCTGGAGCAGTTGGGCAAGGTCTGCGACACCACCCGGCGTATCGGCCAGGGCGAGAAGACCTGGCTGGGCATCGGCTTTGCGCCGTCGACCTTGTATGGCGTGCTGCCCGAGCTGATTCGGCGGCTGCGCAACCACGACGCGCTGGAACTGGAACTGGGGCTGTCGGAAATGACCACCTTGCAGCAGGTCGAAGCGCTCAAGGCCGGGCGGATCGACGTGGGCTTCGGGCGGATTCGCATCGATGACCCGGCCATCGTCCAGCGGGTGCTGGTCGAGGACCGCCTGGTTGCGGTGTTGCCCGCCGGCCACGCCTTGCTGGGCGCGCCCGCCACCCTCGCCCAATTGGCCGCCGAGCCGTTTGTGCTGTACCCCGGCAACCCGCGGCCCAGTTATGCCGACCATGTGATCGCGCTGTTCGACGCCCACGGTTTGAGCCTCAAGGTGGCGCAGTGGACCAACGAGTTGCAGACCGCCATCGGCCTGGTCGGCGCGGGCATGGGCGTGACGCTGGTGCCGGCGTCGGTGCAGGTGCTGCATCGCGCGGACATCGGCTACACGCCGGTGGTGGAAGCCACCGCGACCTCGCCGATTATTCTCAGCCGGCGGGTGAATGATCAGTCGCCGGGGCTGAATCATTGTTTGCAGTTGGTTGAAGAACTGATCTGAAATCTCCCAGGCACTGCAAATCTAATGTGGGAGGGGGCTTGCCCCCGATGGCGGTGTGACAGCCCACACATCTACTGACTGACACACCGCCATCGGGGGCAAGCCCCCTCCTACATTTGATCTGCGGTGTTTTTTAGACAGTGCGCAGGCGCTTGCGCTGCAAAGTTTGGCTCGGCGACTCATCGAACAGCTTTCTGTACTCCGCCGAGAACCGCCCCAGGTGGGTGAAGCCCCAGCCCAGGGCAATCTCGGAGATGGTGCGGGTGGAGCCGTGTTCGAGGATCTCCTGGCGCACCGCCCCCAGCCGATACTTTTTCAGGTAAGCCATCGGCGACAGCGCGAAGTATTTGCGAAACGCATCGAACAGCTTGAACCGCGAGACCCCGGCGGCGGCTTCCAGGTCTTCCAGATGCACCGCTTCGCGGGCGTTGTCGTGAATGTGCTGGCGGGCGCGGATCAAGTAGTGCGGCAGCTTCACGCCAAGCACGTCGCGCAATTCCTCTGAATAATTATTCGGCTGGGCAAGGATCAGGCCCTTGATCAACGAGCTTTCCAGGTCGCGGGTAAACGCCGCCTGCTCGTACAACTCGCTGCTGCGCGCAAGCTCTGCGATAAAGTAACGCGCCATGCGCCACCACGAGGCCGGGGCGCCGTCCACCGCGTCCATCACCGGTTCGAAACGCAGCGGCGCCTCGATCGGCCGTTGCAGCAAGCCTTCCAGCGACTCGCTCATCGCCGCCCGCGTAATCACCACCTGCAACTTGCGGCAATCGCCGGAAATCGCCAGCACCTGGTGCTCATTGGGCGAGATGATCACGCCTTGATCGCGGTTGGAACTCAGGCGCTCGCCGTTCTTGCTCAACTCCTGCTCGCCTACCAGAGGCAGGCTCAGGCTGTAGCTGCTGAAGTGTTCGGCGTCCTCGATGTCGATGGTCACGTCGGTGCCGTATTCGATCACGCCCAAGGTGGTGGCGCGGGACTTGAACACGTTGGCGCTGTGATGGAAACGCAGGCGCTCGGGCGTGGCCGTCGCCAGGCGGTGTGGCCCGCAGATGCCGGACATCCAGCTGCGGGCGCCCTCCAGGTCGAAGCGTTCGATACGGATATCGCGTGTATGGCTACTCATCAGGCTGCACCCACGGCGGTTAGGCGGTTGCGCGCTCTGGCGGCGCGTCGTGACAGATCGACAGCAAGTTCTGCGCCACGGCGGCAGTCTCGCTGCTGGGTGGATAACAACGCTCGACTATGTGGATAAACCACCGACTTCTGCGCGCACCGCCCTGCATGACAGTAGCGCATTGCGTCACCGCCCTGCACCGGCGTGGGTATTTCATGCCCAACTATCCGGCCCGCCTTCGCCCATTAAGCGGATAGCCCGCCGTCTCGGCGCAGTCGCTTAATGGCTGACCCGTTCAGCCATTATCAAAAGGTGCGTCCCATGAGTGGTGCAAGAAGCGTCGAGCAATGGAAAAGCTTCATCGACAGCTGCCTGGATTTCCGCCCCGCCGATGAAGTGTTCCGCATCGCCCGCGACATGTTCACCGAGCCGCAACTGTTCGACCTGGAGATGGAACTGATCTTCGAGAAGAACTGGATCTACGCCTGCCACGAAAGCGAACTGGCGAATAACCACGATTTCGTGACGATGCGCGCCGGGCGCCAGCCGATGATCATCACCCGCGACGGCGACGGCCAACTCAACGCGCTGGTCAACGCCTGCCAGCATCGCGGCACCACCCTCACCCGCGTCGGCAAGGGCAACCAGTCGACCTTCACCTGCCCGTTCCACGCCTGGTGCTACAAGAGCGACGGCCGGCTGGTGAAGGTCAAGGCGCCGGGGGAATACCCGGAAGGTTTCGACAAGGCCACGCGCGGCCTGAAAAAGGCGCGCATCGACAGCTACAAAGGCTTTGTGTTTATCAGCCTGGACGTGAACGGCACCGACAGCCTGGAAGACTTCCTCGGCGACGCCAAAGTGTTTTTCGACATGATGGTCGCCCAGTCCGCCACCGGTGAGCTGGAGGTGCTGCCGGGCAAGTCCGCCTACACCTACGACGGCAACTGGAAGCTGCAGAACGAAAACGGCCTGGACGGTTATCACGTCAGCACCGTCCACTACAACTATGTGGCCACGGTGCAGCACCGCCAGCAGGTCAATACCGCGAACGGCACCGCGGCCGGCACGACGCTGGACTACAGCAAACTCGGCGCCGGCGACGCGAATACCGACGACGGCTGGTTCGCCTTCAACAATGGCCACAGCCTGTTGTTCAGCGACATGCCCAACCCCACGGTACGCTCCGGCTACGCCACCATCATGCCGCGCCTGGTGGCAGAACACGGCCAGCCAAAAGCCGAGTGGATGATGCATCGCCTGCGCAACCTGAACATCTACCCGAGCCTGTTCTTCCTCGACCAGATCAGCTCGCAGTTGCGCATCATCCGCCCGTTGGCGTGGAACAAGACCGAGATCATCAGCCAGTGCCTGGGGGTGAAGCACGAGTCCGACGCCGACCGGGAAAACCGCATCCGCCAGTTCGAGGACTTCTTCAACGTCTCGGGCATGGGCACGCCGGACGATCTGGTGGAGTTTCGCGAGGCCCAGCGCGGTTTCCAGGGCCGCCTGGAGCGCTGGAGCGATATCTCACGCGGCAGCCACCGCTGGGCCACCGGGCCAACGCCGAACAGCGAAGCCCTCGGCATCCAGCCCGCCATGACCGGCACCGAATTCACCCACGAAGGCTTGTACGTCAACCAGCACCGCAACTGGCAGCAGTTCCTGCTCAACGGCCTCGACCAACGCGCGCTGAAGCTGCGGGAGGTGGAATGATGAATGCGCCATTGCAGTACCGGATCGAGCAATTTTTCTATCGCAAATCCGAGCTGTGCGACGCCCAGGACTGGGACGCCTACGTGCAGCTGTTCGACCCGCAGAGCGAATTCCACCTGCCGCAATGGGACTCCGAACACGTCTACACCCGCGACCCCAAGCGCGAAATGTCGCTGATCTATTACGCCAACCGCTCGGGCCTGGAAGACCGCGTGTTCCGCCTGCGCACCGGCAAGGCGGCGTCGGCCACGCCCATGCCGCGCACCTTGCACCTGATCCACAACGTGCGTATCGCCGAGCAGGCGGACGGCACGCTGGAGGTGCGCTTGAACTGGCACACGCTGTTCTATCGCCTGGCCACGTCGGAGCAGTTCTACGGCCACGCGACCTATCGCCTCAAGCCCCATGGCGACAGTTGGCTGATCACCCGCAAGCACGCGTTGTTGCTCAACGACACCATCAACTCGGTGCTGGATTTCTATCACCTGTAACGCTGGCGAACGCCCCCTTGTAGGAGCGAGCTTGCTCGCGAAGGACGTCAACGATGATGCGGGCATCCTGAATGTACGCGGCGTCCTTGAGTTTTTCGCGAGCAAGCTCGCTCCTACAAGGGTTCACACATGAACCCACGGAGTACTGGGGATGAATCACAAAGTGGCCTTCAGTTTTGCCGACGGCAAGACGCTGTTTTTCCCGGTGGGCGCGCATGAAATCCTGCTGGATGCGGCCCTGCGCAATGGCATCAAGATTCCGCTGGATTGCCGCGAAGGCGTGTGCGGCACCTGCCAGGGCCGCTGCGAGAGCGGCGAATACAGCCAGGACTATGTGGACGAGGACGCCCTCTCCAGCCGCGACCTGCAACAGCGCAAGATGCTCAGTTGCCAGACCCGGGTGAAGTCGGATGCGACGTTCTACTTCGACTTCGATTCCAGCCTGTGCAACGCGCCGGGGCCGGTGCAGGTGCGCGGCACGGTGAGCGAGGTGCGGCAGGTCTCGACCGGCACCGCGATCCTGCAAGTGCAGCTGGACCAGGCGCTGGACTTTCTGCCGGGCCAATACGCCCGCCTGGCGGTTCCGGGCACCGACAGCTGGCGCGCATATTCCTTCGCCAACCGGCCGGGCAATCAGCTGCGGTTTCTGATCCGCCTGCTGCCCGACGGGGTGATGAGCAACTACCTGCGCGAACGTTGCCAGGTCGGCGATCCGCTGCTGATGGAGGCGCCGCTGGGTGCGTTCTACCTGCGCCATGTCAGCCGACCGCTGGTGCTGGTCGCCGGCGGCACCGGGTTGTCGGCGCTGCTGGGCATGCTTGATGAACTGGCGGCCAACGCCTGCGAACGGCCGGTCCACCTGTACTACGGCGTGCGCGGCGCCGAGGACCTGTGCGAAGCGGCGCGCATCGAGGGTTACGCGTCCACGCTCGCGGATTTTCGCTACACCGAAGTACTGAGCGACCCGCCGCCCGCATGGTCCGGCAAGCGTGGCTACCTCACCGAGCATTTCGACCTGGCCGAATGGCGGGACAGTTCGGCCGATATGTACGTGTGCGGGCCCCCTCCGATGGTCGAATCCATCCAACAATGGCTGGTGGATCAGGCACTTGATGGCGTTCAGTTGTATTACGAAAAGTTCACGCAGAGTAATATCTGACCCCTCAGCACTTCTGAGGGGTTGGGCGCGGCGTGCAATCAACCCCGAGAAAAACAAGTAGAAGGGAATGTTAATGGCGGATGACATGGTTAACCCGGTAGGCCTCAAGCGTGGCCTGAAGAACCGGCATATTCAGCTGATTGCCTTGGGCGGCGCGATCGGTACGGGGCTGTTCCTCGGCTCGGCCGGCGTGCTCAAGTCGGCGGGGCCGTCGATGATCCTCGGCTACGCGATTGCCGGTTTTATCGCGTTCCTGATCATGCGCCAGCTCGGCGAGATGATCGTCGAGGAGCCGGTGGCCGGTTCGTTCAGCCACTTTGCCCACAAATACTGGGGCGGTTACGCGGGCTTCCTGGCGGGCTGGAACTACTGGGTACTCTACGTGCTGGTGGGCATGGCCGAACTGACGGCCGTGGGCAAGTACATCCAGTTCTGGTGGCCGGAGATTCCGACCTGGGTCAGCGCACTGGTGTTCTTTGTCGCGGTGAACCTGATCAACACCCTGAACGTGAAGTTCTTCGGTGAGACCGAGTTCTGGTTCGCGATCATCAAGGTGGTGGCGATTGTCGGCATGATCGTGCTCGGCTGCTACCTGCTGTTCAGCGGCACCGGCGGCCCGCAAGCGTCGATCAGCAACCTGTGGAGCCACGGCGGTTTCTTCCCCAACGGCGGCATGGGGTTGTTAATGTCCATGGCGTTCATCATGTTCTCGTTCGGTGGCCTGGAGCTGGTGGGCATCACCGCCGCCGAGGCCAACGAGCCGCGTAAAGTGATCCCGAAAGCGATCAACCAGGTGGTGTACCGCATCCTGATTTTCTACGTCGGCGCGCTGACCGTGCTGCTCTCGCTGTACCCGTGGGATCAACTGCTGCAAACCCTCGGCGCGTCGGGCGATGCCTACAGCGGCAGCCCGTTTGTGCAGATCTTCTCGCTGATCGGTAACGACACCGCCGCGCACATCCTCAACTTCGTGGTGCTGACCGCGGCGCTGTCGGTGTACAACAGCGGCGTGTACTGCAACAGCCGCATGCTGTTCGGCCTGGCCGAGCAAGGCGACGCGCCGAAAGCGCTGATGAAACTCAACAAACAAGGCGTGCCGCTGCGGGCCCTGGCGATTTCGGCGCTGGTGACGCTGCTGTGCGTGGTGGTCAACTACGTCGCGCCGCACAGCGCGCTGGAGTTGCTGTTCGCGCTGGTGGTCGCCTCGCTGATGATCAACTGGGCGCTGATCAGCCTGACCCACATCAAGTTCCGCAAGGCCATGGCCGAGCAAGGCGTGGTGCCGTCGTTCAAGACCTTCTGGTTCCCGTTCAGCAACTACCTGTGCCTGGCGTTCATGCTGATGATCATCAGCGTGATGCTGGCGATTCCGGGCGTTCGCGATTCGGTGTATGCGATGCCGGTTTGGGTGGGGGTGATCTACATTGCCTACCGCTTGCGCGTCAAAAACGCGAAAGCGGTAGCCGCCGCGCAGTAATACTCCTGTGGGAGGGAGCAAGCCCCCTCCCACATTTGGTTGCATTCCAAATGAAAAGCCCCGGTGATCCGGGGCTTTTTGTTTAGAGCGTGGAACGTACTCGCCACAGCTCGGGGAACAGCACCGTGTCGAGCATCTTGCGCAGGTAACCCACGCCCTCGGTGCCGCCGGTGCCGGGCTGGAAGCCGATGATCCGTTCCACCGTAGTCACATGGCGAAAGCGCCATTGGCGGAAGGAGTCTTCCAGGTCGATAAACTTTTCGGCCAACTGGTACAGGTCCCAATAACGGCTCGGGTCACGGTAGACCTCGCGCCACGCCGCTTCCACGGAGGCATCGTGAACCGTCGCCGCCGTCGGGTCGCGTTCGGCGCGTTGCGGGTCGATCGTCAGGCCGGCCTTGACCATCAGGTTGATCGCCTCGTCGTACAGCGACGGCGTGGCAATCGCCACCTGCAGTTCTTGCAACAATTGCGGGCGATGGGCGTGGGGCCGCAACAGCGCCGGGCTTTTGTTGCCGAGGATGAATTCAATCTCACGGTACTGGAACGACTGGAACCCGGACGATTGGCCGAGGAACGGGCGAATCGCCTTGTACTCCGACGGGGTCATGGTCGCCAGCACCGCCCAGGCGTGTACCAGTTGATCGAAGATCCGCGAGACCCGCGCCAGCATCTTGAACGCCGGCGGCAACTGGCCCAGGCGCAGGTGTTCGCGGGCGGCCTTGAGTTCGTGGAGCATCAGTTTCATCCACAGCTCGGAGGTCTGGTGCTGGATGATAAAGAGCATCTCGTTGTGGTCCGGCGACAGCGGGTGCTGGGCGCTGAGGACTTTGCCCAGGTCCAGGTAGTCGCCGTAGCTCATGGACTCGGAAAAATTCAACTCGGCGTTATGCCATTCTTCCGGCGGCTGGTAATCCTCTGAGAAGGGACATTGGCTCATCGTGCGGGCTCCACAAGCGGGCGCAGGATTGCGCGGACAGGGCTGGCGTCGAGGTGGGCAAACCGCAGCGGCAGGGCGATCAGTTCATAGTCGCCCTCCGGCACGTCATCGAGCACGATGCCTTCGAGTATCGCCATGCCATGACGGGCCACGGCATTGTGAGAATCCATGGTCTTGGACTGTTGCGGGTCCAGGGACGGCGTGTCGATACCAATCAGGCGCACGCCCAGGCTGGCGAGCAGCTCGATGGTCTGCGGGGCGATGGCGGTGAAGTTCGCATCCCATTCGGTCAGCGGCGCCTGTGGATAAGTGCGCAGCAACACACGTTCCGGCAAGTTATCCACACGCCCTTGCAACTGCTGCGGCTGCACCAGCGCGCCGCTGTCCAGGCAATGCAACACACGGCACGGGCCCATGTACACGTCCAGCGACACCTCGCCGATCGGCGCGCCGTCCGCGCTGTAATGCAGCGGCGCATCGACATGGGCGCCGGTGTGCGGCGACAAGGTAACGCGCCCGACATTCACCGGGCACTCCGGGCCGAACTGCCACACGCGCTCTTCCTGGAACGGCGTATCCCCCGGCCAGGTCGGGGTCGCCGTACTCAAGGGCGGGCTGATGTCCCACCACGTTTTTATTGGGTTCATATCAAGGCTCTCGGTCGTGACTGAAGTGAATGATACGAGGGCCAGCCGTGAATTTTCTTGCGAATTCCTGCGACAAGCGGGAAATCTTTCGCACTTAATGCGAAGAAGTGACTCATTGACGCTCAGAAATATCGTCAAGCTACGCTGAAGCGTCCACCCGAGCCCCCTCCCACATGAACTGCACTTGGCCTGAGCAGTGGTATTCGCCTGCGCTTCTGGGCATCCCGATGTCGAGTTCAGACCATTGACCCTGCCTGCGACGCTATAGGGTTCGACTCTCGTTCACTTGCCTCGGAGTCATCATGTCCAAGCCCATCACCGTACTGCGCGACACCCACCCCTTGCCGGTCCTGGATGCCTGCAAATGGGAAAAGCTCGAAGGCGACCCGCACACCGTCAACCTCAACGCCTACACCAGCGAAGACGGCAGCAAGATCATGGGCACCTGGATCTGCACACCGGGCAAGTGGTACGTGGAATACGTGAAGTGGGAATACTGCCATTTCCAGGAAGGCTACTGCGTGATCACCCCAGAAGGCCTGGAGCCGATCCACTTGCGCGCGGGGGATATCTTTGTGGTGGAGCCGGGGATGAAGGGGACGTGGGAAGTGGTCGAGACGGTGCGTAAGTATTTTGTGTTTGCCTGAACCGCAATAAATAGTGGCGAGGGAGCAAGCGCCCTCGCCACAGGCGGTATCTATTTGGGCTTGCGGTAGCTGTTGATGATCGCCGAGAAGTCCTTGCCCCCTTCCCCGCGCTGGCTCATCGATTGATACAACTGCTGGGCCACAGCGCCGAGGATCACCGGCTGGTGCGCCTGGCGCGCGGCTTCGGTGGCCAGCCCCAGGTCCTTGAGCATCAGGTCGGCACCGAAACCACCGGTATAACCCCGCGATGACGGCGCGGTTTCGATCACGCCCGGCCACGGGTTGTACGTGTCGGAACTCCAGCAGCGCCCGGTGGAACTGTTGATGATGCCAGCCAGCACCTGAGTGTCGATGCCCAGCGCATCGCCCAGGGCCATCGCTTCGCTGACGCCGACCATGCTGATGCCCAGGAGCAGGTTGTTGCAGATCTTGGCGATCTGGCCGGTGCCGACGTCGCCGCAACGCACAATGTTGCGGCCCATCTGCGCCAGCATCGGTTGCAGGGTGGCGAACAAGTCCGCGCTGGCGCCGACCATGAAGGTCAGCGTCCCGGCTTGCGCGCCGCCAGTGCCACCGGAGACCGGCGCATCGGCGACGGCCACGCCTTGCTTGGCCGCCGCCGCCGCGACATCGCGGATGGTCTGCGGGTCGATGGTGCTGCAATCCACCGCCGGCACGCCTTGGCCGATACCGGCCAAAACGCCGTCTTCACCCAGCCAGACACTGCGCACATGGGCAGCGGCCGGCAGCATGGTAATCACCAACTCGGCACCGGTGGCCGCATCGCGCGGTGAACCGCTGACGCTGCCGCCCAGTTCGGCCAGTTCCTTGAGTACCGCCTGGTTCAGGTCGAACAGGTTCAGCGCGTGGCCGGCCTTGATCAGGTTGCGGGCCATGGGCGCGCCCATGTTGCCCAAGCCGATAAATGCAATCTTCATGCTCGTCTCCCGGAATCAGCGCAGGTTGATGGTGGTGTTGACGCCATCGTTGACCGTGTCGTCATCGAACCAGCGGCTGGTGACGGTTTTGGTCTGAGTGTAGAACTGCACCACTTGCTTGCCATACGGGCCGAGGTCGCCGAGCTTGGAACCGCGCGAACCGGTGAAGCTGAAGAACGGCACCGGCACCGGGATCGGGATATTGATGCCGACCTGGCCGACGTCGATTTCGCTCTGGAACTTACGCGCCGCCGCCCCGCTCTGGGTGAACAGGCCGGTACCGTTGCCGAACGGGTTGGCGTTGACCAGCGCGATGGCCTCATCGAGGGTGTCGACTTCCAGCACCACCAGCACCGGGCCGAAGATTTCCTGGGTGTAGATCTGCATGTCGGTGGTCACGCCCGAGAACAGCGTCGGGCCGACGAAATTGCCTTGCTCGAAGCCCGGCACCTGGATGTCACGCCCGTCCAGCTCCAGCTTGGCGCCTTCTTTCACGCCGCTTTCGATCAGTTCCAGGATGCGCGCCTTGGCACGCTTGGAAATCACCGGGCCGACATCCGTACCCGCTTCGCTGCCGGCATTGACCTTGAGCTTCTGCGCCAGCGCCTTCAGATCGGGCAGCCATTGCTTGGAAGCGCCCACCAGCACCACCACCGAAGTGGCCATGCAACGCTGGCCCGCCGCGCCGAAACCGGCACCGACCAGGGCGTTGAGGGTGTGTTCGCGGTTGGCATCCGGCAGCACCACCGCATGGTTCTTGGCGCCCATCATCGATTGCACGCGCTTGCCGTGTTTGCCGGCCAGGTCGTACACATGGGTGCCCACGGCGGTCGAACCGACGAACGACACTGCCTTGATGTCTTTATGCGTGCAGAGCGCATCCACCACGTCCTTGCCGCCGTGTACCACGTTGAGCACGCCGGCCGGCACACCGGCTTCCAGCGCCAGCTCCACCAGCAGCATCGTGGACAGCGGGTCTTGCTCGGAAGGCTTGAGGACGAAGGTGTTACCGCAGGCAATCGCCATCGGGAACATCCACAGCGGAATCATCGCCGGGAAGTTGAACGGAGTAATCCCGGCGCACACGCCGATGGGTTGGCGCAGGGTGTAGGTATCGACACCACCGGCGACGTTTTCAGCGAACTCGCCCATTTGCAGGGTGCCGATGGAGCAGGCGTGCTCCACCACTTCCAGGCCACGGAAAATATCGCCCTCGGCATCGGCAATGGTCTTGCCCTGCTCGGCGCTGAGGACCACGGCGATGCGCTTGGAGTGCTCGCGGATCAAGGCTTGCAGCTTGAGCATGATACGCATGCGTGCGCCGATCGGGGTCAGCTTCCAGGTCTGGAAGGCGCGATGGGCGGCGTCGATGGCAGCGTTGACTTCTTCAGCGGTGGCAAACGGGACTTTGGCCAGCACTTGCTGGGTCGCCGGGTTGACGATGTCTTGCCAGTGGGTGGTCTTGGACTCGACCCATTCACCGTTGATCAACAACTTGACCTGTTGCACGGAAATATCGGCAGATGCGTTCATGTGGTCTCCAATTTGTATTTATAGGCAGAGAACCAAGGCGTTGAATCGCCTTGAGGATGAGGCGTTCGGACTGTTTTTGGAGTATAGATGTGCAAACTTCTAATAAGAACGCACATAAAAGCCGGTCCAATATGCAAAAAAACATCACATCACTGGGTTCCCTGAACTGGGACGACCTGAAGTTTTTCCTCGAAGTGGCCCGCACCCGCAAGGCCAGCGTCGCCGCCAAGCGGCTGGCGGTGGACTACACCACCGTGTCGCGGCGCATCAGTTCACTGGAAGTATCACTCGGCACCCTGCTGTTCGAAAAATCCCGGACCAGCGGTTTCGTCCTCACCAACGAAGGCCAGCGCTTGCTCGGCTACGCCGAATCCATCGAAAGCACCTTGCACATGGCCTGCGAACAAGTCTCCGGCTCCGGCGTGGCGCTGTCCGGGCATGTCCGCATGGGCTGCACCGAAGGCTTCGGCAGCTTCTTCGTCACCCCGCAGTTGAGCCACTTCGTCGACACCTACCCGGCGATCTCGGTCGACATCCTGCCCCTGCCCCACTTCATCAGCCTGTCCAAGCGCGAAGCCGACATCGTCATCGCCCTGGAACGCCCGGAACACGGGCCGTATGTGTGCTGCAAACTGTGCGACTACAAGTTGCAGTTGTACGCGACCCAGGACTACCTCGACCAACACCCACCCATCCACCGCCCGACGGATCTGGCCGAGCATCCGTTCATCAGCTACGTCGACGACCTGGCCTTCAGCTCGGAGCTGTTGTACCTGGCCAACGTAGTCCCCGGCGCCAGCGCCAGCCTACGCAGCACCAGCGTGATCGCGCAGTACGTGGCAGCGCAGCAAGGACGGTCGATGGCGATTCTGCCGTGCTTTTTGGCGGCGCAGGATCCACGGTTACTGCCGGTGCTCGGGGAGCAGATTGCGGTTACGCGGCAGTTCTGGATGTATTGCCGGGAGGATTTGAGGAAGTTGAAACGGATTACGTTGTTGTGGGACTACATACGCGAGGTGACGGAGCAGAATCGGGGGTTGTTGATGGGGGAGACGCGGGAGATGCGGTTTGCCAGTCAGTAAGTCTGCGAGGACTCAGGCGGGCAAATCCTGACGAGGTCTGAGGGGGGTTGCCAGGTTTTGTAACTTGAGTTGGTCCTTGAGCCCTGAGTATTTCTGAGGACCACTCCGCAGAACTTACTGCCCGAAAACGCCTGCGCGAACGAAGCGAGTAAACCCGCTGCTTACATAGAGGACGCTGTGCGGCTTAGCCATCTGAGGCCAAAATCAAAATGGGGTTAGGTGCTTGCTGTAGCCGAATTTAACACCTGATGCGAAAAAGCCCCCGCACTCTCGTTGTTTTGCGCAGTTCTGGCACTCAGGCGCGTACTCATTCTTCCAGTCGCTGATTGACTTGCGGTAGTAGGGCTGAATGTCTGAATTCACCAAGCACAGCTGATGGTTATAGACCGAGATATTCATACCGTACTTGGCCAAAATGCCAACCGATCTGCTGAGAGTGTCTTTGTACTCGACCGGGTCGATCCACAGCTCATCAAGATTGGCCCTGGTGAAGCCCATCATCTCAAGGCCCATCAGCGCCACATGGTCAACAAACAGCAGATTGCGTGCGATGAACTCACACAGTTCAGGCAGGCGCTGCACCGATAGCTTGTGAATAACAACTCGGATCTCAACCTTTTGGCCCAAGCGCTTCAGATTGAGAATGCCCTGAATGGTTTCATCGAATGCGCCTTGGGCCTGGACGATGTAGTCATGCAGCATCGGATCGTCTGAATAGACAGGGATTCCGATCATCGCGTCGGGCAATTCAATCTGCGCATACCTTTCAGCGAATGCTGGGTCTTTGAAGCTGCGCCCATTCGAAAGAATATGGATTGCGGTCCTTGGCAGATAACTTTTGGTCAAGCTGATGATTTTCAGGAAGCGCTCCCGATTGGTCGTCGGCTCGCCCCCAGTAAACCCCAGCTCGCGGGTATCTTTTGGAATAAGCGGAATTAGACTCTCGATTTCGTCAAGTATCCACGAGTCATCAGCGGCCTTAGGTGGTTGTGAACACATAAGACAGTAATGATTGCATTGCTCAGTGACCAGAATGCTGTTGTGAGGCGACGATGCTCGAAACAGTACGCTAATGCTCTGACGATCTGCTGAAAGCCGGATGATGTCACCATCACCGATGTAGCTGTAGTCATTCGGTAAGATTGAGTAATCAGAGTCGGAAGGCAGCACCTCAACAAACTGCCGATGTTTCTCAAGCAAGAGGTAGTGCGCAAATCCTAGGGGGATCTGTTGATCGGAAACCAAGTAGGCCATTTCCCGTCGCAAGACTTCGGGCAGATTTCGGCTGGTCGACACCTTGAGCAGAGTGAGGTCCCTATGAACATCAACCGCGTGGATACGGATAATCTTTCCGCCGAGTTTCAGCATCGGTTGGCCCAACCCATAAAAATCCGCTTTGTTTGCTCATCACGCCCCATCAGCTCAATAAGATGCTTGAAAATCCCCATGTTTCTCTTGCAGAAAGAAGACTCAGGTTTTCTTGCTACTACGTCCTTATGAATGGCGTGATGGTAGACGGGCTCAGCCCCACAATAAGGTTCAAATGCACAATCAGAGCACATTGGAGCACTTAAGGTGAAAGAGTTTTCCAGTGCATCCAGAAGCTGATCAGAGAGAATGATTTCTTCATATGAGTGCTCAAGAATGTTACCCAGACGGAACGTATGATCCCCCATTTCAGCAAGCATACGGCTTTCATCTGAGGCGTAGACCGATCCGTCGTAGTTGAACACGATGGCTGCGATACCAGCACCCGCAGGGTTCATCAAATCAACGAACCCTGGGTCCCCTGATGTCAGCATTTTTGTCAGCACGAGTGAAGAATATTGCTCTACAAATCGTATGCCTACCTTGTTTAGCTCAATGATGTACTCAAGGCCCTCCTTGTAGAATTCCAGCCAGCGCTCCGTATCATACGACATGAATTTTTTGGTCTTGATCGCAAAGCCGTAAGGGGAAAGGGAGCGAAGGAATATCCCATCAAAGCCCAGGCGCAAGTATTCATCAATAATATCGCGTGCTCGTGGCAGGCTCTTATCTGTAGTTGTCATCAGTGCTGACACTTGGTCATAGCCGAGGGCTACACGGGCTTTCTTCAAGCCTTCCTCAAAACGCTGATGGCTATCTCGGCCTGGTCGTGGGCGATTTGCATTATGCAGCTCCATTGGCCCGTCGAGCGAAGATGAAAGCACGATGTTGTGCTGTTTACAGAAGTCGAGCACGTCATCGGTCAGTAGCGAAAGCGTGGTCGCAATGACAAACTGAAGGTCACGGCGTTCCTTGATGTTACGTTTTTTGGCCTCAAGAACAACGTACCTCACCATCTCGAAGTTCAGCAGCGGCTCGCCACCCTGAAATTCAATTTTGATGGCTGGATTGGGAGACCTAAAGACGAAGTCCAGTGACTTGTCTGCCATCTCTGTGGTCATATCGAATTCGCCTTTGCTCTCCGTCTGCCTTGAAACCTGACAGTACGGACAGCTATGGTCGCAGCGAAGAGTCACTACAAAGATATGCAGATTGGTGAACTCGGCCAGCCTGGACAATCGCGTGCGAATCTTTAGTGCCAGGAGCTGAAGTGGTGCTTGCTCATTGGGGAAGCGAATGAACTGCTTGGACCGAAGCGAAGGGATCAACTCTGACGAGAGCGGAAGTGTCTTGCGAATGATCGGCTCCAACATCGGCACCGGTATGACATGAAATTCGCCTGCCATGTTGGTAATGACGTACTCGTGGTCATTCAGGCGATCGAACTTAAAGGGCAGCAACTCATAAGAACGTTGCTGCGCGTAGAATTCCAGCTTTTGGAATTTACTCACTAATAAGCCCGGTTTTTGAAAAGGCCAGTCCGAGGATCAGGTTCTTGATCGTCTGCGTCTCAACTGCCAATCGGTGGCGTAACTGATAGTCGAGCACATCCTTCTTGAACTCTTGGATGGCAGACAGAAAGGACGGCTCGTCCATGCCGATATTCGATGACAACACACAGATAAACTGTCCCTCATCGGATGTGATATCAACCGTGAAAGCATTGATCGACCGATAAGCAGCTTTCTGCAAAACCTGTGCATCATAAAGCCGCTCATCAAAGACGATCATCTGAGAGAAAGCCATTATCGACCCGAATAGTGGGAGCTGTGGGAGCTGTGCGAAGAGTGGGAGCTATGGGAACTGTGGTAAGCCATCAGTTGTCCCTGATCCCCGCGCTTGAGGACGAACGAGAACAGATCATTGCCTCCGCGAACAGTAAGGTTCTCGCTTTGAGCTTCAGCTTGAAATGTGTTCTTGGCTTCCGAGCTGGGCTCGACAATGTCATGCGAAGTTAGGGCGGAAGCCTGTTCTGTAGCTACGGCTGCGGCCAGAGTGGCCAGAGGAACCAAGAAGGAACGCTTTCTCATCACGGTATATCCTTATAGATTTGATGGTTATTTGTTGAGTGTCGGTGACGTGCATTCATGATGTCAATGTGGAATCGACTGATGGCCTTTTACTCATCTCAATCCGACAGACGGCCCCCTCCTCAGCTTGGACTTATTCAATGGAGTTCAAGGCGCCCGCTAAATAAATCGCAGAGCATCCCAGCGATGACCTCGACTTGAGGAAGTTGAAACGGATTACGTTGTTGTGGGACTACATCAGGGAAGTGACGGAGCAGAATCGGGGGTTGTTGATGGGGGAGACGCGGGAGATGCGGTTTGCGG
>NZ_JALJRR010000009.1:0-12843 GCF_024519615.1 Pseudomonas sp. Pse79 | reverse complement strand
TGACGGAGCAGAATCGGGGGTTGTTGATGGGGGAGACGCGGGAGATGCGGTTTGCGGATTAAAGGGCCAGCAACGACGATTCGCTTTAAATTGCAGGACGATTCCTAGAGAATCTCCACCCTATTGCGCCTTAGGGTTCGAGTCACTAGCCTCCGTACTTCGCTGAAATCAGCGAACGGGTTTAGCGACCCGAACCCGGACACAGCCCCCAACGGCAGGAGCTTTGTGCTCTTCGTTCTCGTGTTATGGCGGCTGTGCGTGGGAGATCTTCGGGTCTGCCGGGTCCTGGGTCCGGTTCGCTAACCTGCGTACAGCTGCCACCCTTTCATGTTTAGCGACATGAATGGGTGGTTCCTAAAACTCCCAGGTATAGATCATGACCAAAATCGTCCCCGACCCACCGCTTTCTGCCTTCACCACCCTCGGCGTCGTCACCTTCGGCGACTACGGCGAAAACGAAAAACCACTGTTCCGCGTCAACGCGGGCATGCCGCTCGGCGAAGCGCTGGAACACGCCTCTACCCTGCTTTACTACGCCAAGAAACTCGCGATGGAAGCCGCCATGGATGTGCGCGGCGAGCAATACGCCTGGGCGGCGCATTATCTGTGTGAGATGGGCAAGGCGGTGGTGGATGACTTGACGCAGGCGCTGACGCCGAGCAGTTAAGCGAACACTGTACAAATGTGGGAGGGGGCTTGCCCCCGATGGCGGTGTGTCAGTCAGCATGCATCTGTCTGACCGACCGCTATCGGGGGCAAGCCCCCTCCCACATTTGGATTGCATTTCATACATTGGAACGGGCGAAGTCGCTTAGTCGGTACTTACCACAATCGACACCCGCCGATTCTCGGTGCGCCCTGCGGCGGTGTCGTTGGCGGCCACCGGCTGGCTGCTGCCCAGGCCGCGCAGTTGGATATTTTCCTCCTTCATCCCCACGCGGGTCAGCACCGTGGCCACGCTTTTGGCGCGGCGCAGAGACAGTTGCTGGTTATAGCTCTCTTTGCCCGAGGCGTCGGTGTGGCCGTCTACCCGCACGCGGTCGATACCCACGCCCAGCAATGCCTTGCCGATGCGCTCGACAATGACCGTGCTGGGGGCGTTGAGGCTTTCGACGTCGCTGCCGAACAGCACTTTGCCCGACAGGCCGAACGCCCAGCCGTCGTCGGTCAGTTCGAAGCCTTGTTGCTTGAGGACGGCGACTTGCGCCGGGCTCAGGCCTTTGGGAGGGGGTGTCTGGCAGCCGCTCAGGGCCAGCAGGGCCACGAATAAGGTGATAAACACAACGCGTGCAGTCGAGAACAAGGGATCAACTCCTGTGGTGAACGTTGACGACGGGGAGCTCCGCCTCCGCCGTTTGCTGGCCGCCCAGTGACAACCGTTTGGCCTGGTACATCGCCGCATCGGCGGCGTTGAGCAGGGCGCCGGGGGTGACGCCATGATCGGGGTAGATGGCGATGCCGATACTCAGGGAGGTCAACACGTGGGTGTCGCCCGGCACCGGGATCGGTATGTCCATGCTGGCAATGATCTTGTCGGCGATGCGCTGGGCATCTTCTAGTTTGTGCAGCGGCGAGAGCAGGATGGCGAACTCGTCGCCGCCCAGGCGCGCCACCAGGTCGTCTTCGCGCAATTGCGCGCGCACGCGCGTGGCAACCGCCACCAGCACCGCATCGCCGGCGGCATGACCGAAGTTGTCGTTGATGTCTTTGAAGCGGTCACTGTCGAGAAACAGCACCGCCACCCGCTCGTTGGCCTTGGCGGCGCTGCGCAGGGCACGGATCAGGCGGCCTTCGAAGAACGCGCGGTTGGGCAGGCCGGTCAGGCTGTCGTGATTGGCCTGGTGGGCAAGGCTTTCGTTTTCGCTTTGCAGGTGGTTTTGCCAGGCTTGCATTTCTTCCAGCAGGGCATTGAAGTCGTTGCCCAGGCTGTCGAGTTCGGCGATTTGTGCCCGTGGCACGCGGCGGTCGAAGTCGCGCTCGATGCGCGCGGCGTGGGCCACCGCCGCGAGGCTGTGCAACGGCCCGGTAATCCCCTGCAACAGGCGCCGCGCCAAATGCACGGCGACCCAGGCGCTGAGGACGGTGCAGATCAGAATCCCGGCCAGGCCGCTGAGCAAAAAGCGCAACAGGCTGCCGCCGTGACCGGTCAGGTGAATGCTGCCGATGGTGCGCCCCTGGTGAACGATCGGCTGGCTGATCGGCTGTTCGAGCAGAGAATGGGCCAGTTGCAGCTCGACCCGGGACAACATCCCGGTGTCCGGCCGTAGCCACTGCGCCAGCAGCCGGCCGTTGGCGTCGAAGACTTGGGCCTGGGCCACTTCTTCGGTGGAGGCGATCAGGCTGAGGGCTTCGGTGGCCGCCGCACGGTCGTTGAACACCACCGCCGCTTCCACGGTGTAATTGATGGAGCGTGCGATCAGGTGCAGGTTGTGCTCGGCATACACGCGCAGCGCCAGCACCCCGAGCAAGGTCAGGGACACACTGGCCAGCGTCACCGCCACCAACGCCAGGATCAAGTGCCCGCGGCCGATGACCGAGCGCAGGGTCGGTTGCGCTTTCGTCCATCTCATGACGCAGGCGCTCGACGGCGCGACAGTTGCAACACGCTAGGGTGAATACGCACGCCGCTGCGGGCCACGGAGTCGAGGTTGACCTCGAACGACACCTGCTCATCGCCCACCCGCAGGCAGAACAGACTGCCGACGGTGCATTGGTCGCCGCCTTCGCTGATGCTCAGCACCGGGTGGCCCATCAATGACGCAAACAAGCGGCTGCGCTCATCAGTATTGAGTTCGCCGATGTACACAGCGTCGCAGGCATTGACGATATCGGGGTTGTCGGCCAGCAGGCGCTGCACCACCACCGGGCGACCGGTGGCTTGGGTGGTGCCTTTGACCAGGTCGTCGGTGTATTGGGTCGGCCCGACGACGCACAGGCGCAGTTGCGCCGGTTCCACCGGCCAGCGCGCATAACTGAGGATACCCAGCACCACCTGGGTCACCGCCTGGGCACGGGAGTCGGCCATGCCCACGGGGCTGGCCGTCTGGGCAAAAGCACGCGGCGCGAGCAGGCACAGCACGGCCACCAGTAACATGCGTCTCCAGCTCAAGCGATGCTCTGTGGACGAGACAGCCACGTTCATGCAGCGATTCTCTCAGGTGTCAACGAGGGGTGATGCCGCAACGATAGCACAGCGGCGGAAAGCCCCGCGAGGCTACGCCTCGAAGGGTCCCGCTATTTTTTCAGAAAAATATGACACTCAAATCCGAAATACCAAATGACCGATCAGTCAGGTTTCCCGGGCTCATGCCCCAACTCCAGCATCAACCCGCTCAAGCGCTTGACCTTGCGCCGCACGGCTTCTTCGAACACCCCGCCGCGTGGCTCGATCAGGCTGAACCAGCGCTTGGCGCGGGTGATGCCGGTGTAGATCAGTTCTTTGGTGAGCACCGGGTTCAGCGCGTCCGGCAGGATCAACGCGGTGTGGGTGAACTCGGAGCCCTGGGATTTGTGCACGGTCATGGCGTACACGGTTTCCACATCGTTGAGCCGGCTGGGCAGCACAAAGCGCACGCCGCCCTGGCCGTCGTTACGCGGGAAGGCCACGCGCAACACGTGGGGGCCGCCGGCGCTTTCGGGCAATTTCAGGGCGATGCCGATGTCGCCGTTCATCAGGCCCAGGCCGTAATCGTTGCGGGTCATCAGCACCGGGCGGCCTTCGTACCACTGCTCGTCGCCGTCGATCAGCCGCGCTTTGCGCAAGGCGGCGGTGATGCGCAGGTTCAGCCCTTCCACGCCCCAAGGCCCCTTGCGCACGGCACAGAGCAGTTGGAAGGCGTCGAAGGCGTGCAGCAGTTGTTGCGCCCAATGGGTCCAGGCGGGGTCGTCACGCGGGGTGTCGAGAGACGGGCGCGCGGCGTGCAGCAGGTTCAGGTAGGCACGGTAGCCCTCGGCGCCATCGCCCGGCCCGTCCAGCACCAGGCGTTCCAACGCGTGGTCGTGTTCGCCCTTGAGGCTGACGCAGAACAAGTCGCGGTGGCTGCCCGCGGCCAGTAACCGTCGGGCTTCTTCGGCGTTCTGCTGGTTGACCCAACGCGCCAGTTGGCCGATGCCGCTGCCTTCGCCGAAGCGCCGCGAGTAGCGCAGCATCACCACTTGCTGGGCCAGCGGATGGCTGCCGTCGCGGTCTTCCTGCAGGCCGCTGTTGCCCAGGTCTTCACCGCTGACCGCTTGCAGCCATCGGCGGGTGTCGGCGCTGTACCAGCCGGCCTCGGCGTCGCGGCACAGGTCGCCGAGTACGGCGCCGGCCTCGACCGAGGCAAGTTGGTCCTTGTCGCCCAGCAGCACCAAGCGTGCGTGCGGCGGCAAGGCGTCGAGCAGGTTGGCCATCATTTCCAGGTCGATCATCGAGGCTTCATCCACCACCAGCACATCCAGCGGCAATGGATTGCCCAGGTGATGACGGAAGTGGCGGGTGCCCGGGCGGCTGCCGAGCAGGCGGTGGACGGTGGTGACCTGGGTCGGGATTTTTTCCCGCACGTTGTCAGGCACATTCAACGACAGCACTTGCTGGCTGATGGACTCGGTAAGCCGTGCGGCGGCTTTACCGGTGGGCGCCGCCAGACGAATGCGCAACGGGCTGCCGGCTTCCACGGCCGGCGCCTGCAACAGCGCGAGCAAGCGCACCACGGTGGTGGTCTTGCCGGTGCCGGGGCCGCCGGTGACGATACTGAACGCCCCGCGAGTGGCCAGGGCGCAGGCGAGTTTCTGCCAGTCGATCACGCCATCGGGCGGCGCTTGGTCGAACAGGCCGTTCAGGCGCTGGGGCAGATCGGCGGCGAGGCTTTCTGCTGTGGCCAGGCGCAGGCGCAAGGCCGTGTCGATGCGCCGTTCATAGGTCCAATAGCGGCGCAGGTACAAGCGTTTGCCAGACAGCACCAACGGGCGACTTTGCGCGGCCTCGCTGCCGTCGACGGCCAACGCGACCAAGGGGCTGGCGGCCAGGGCGTGGCACCAATGCGCGCCGTCCAGGCCCGCGAGCAGTTGCGACGGCAGCAGCATGGCGCCGGTTTGCAGGTCGCCTTCCGGCGGCAGGGACAGGGCGAAATCCGGTGCCTTGAGGGTTTCGAACAGGTCCAGGCACACATGGCCGTGGCCCAGTTGATGGCTGGTCAGGGCTGCGGCCAGCAACACCAAGGGGTCGGCCTGCGGGTCGAGTTCGTGCAGAAAGCCGACGAACGCCTTATCCAGCGCCCGCAGCCAGCCACGCTCGACCCAACGTTCGAACAGTTGCACCAGATCGGCGGCGCGGCTGAGGGGCATCAGTGCCTCCAGCGGTAACGGCGACAGGCTCATAGCAACACTCCTTGTTCCCAGGCGGGCTCAGCCTTGGGCGGTAACGATTGGCCTTGGAACATCAGGTCCAGGCTCTCGATCAGCGCCCGTGGCGGCCGCGTGAAGTACGCCCCCTGGCTGGCGGCCCGAGTGCCGCGCAGGAACAGATAGAGCGCGCCGCCGACATGGCGGTCGTAGTCGTAATCCGGCAGGCGTGCCTTGAGTTGGCGATGCAGGGCCAGCAGGTAAAGCACGTATTGCAGGTCGTACCGATGCTCAAGGATCGACTGTTCCATGGCGTCCTGGGTGTAGGCCGAATCATCGGGGCCGAGCCAGTTGGATTTGTAGTCGGCCACGTAATAACGGCCGTCGTGCTCGAAGGTCAGGTCGATGAAGCCCTTGAACATGCCGTTGAGCAACACCGGTTCCGCTGCGACGCGGGAGACGCCGTTGTGGGTGTACTGGCACACCAGCTTGTCGAGGGCGAGCACGTCGACTTTATGGCTGGCGAACCAGAACTCCATTTCGATCTGGTAGTGCTGCAGGCCGCTGAGCGTAACCTGATCGTTATCCAGCGGCAGCGGTGTTTGCAGCAGATGGCCGAGCCAACCGCTGAGGGCGATGATCCAGCCTTCCCAGTTGCGGCGGTTGCAGCGCGCGCCCACGGCCTTTTCGATAGCCTGCGGGGTCACGTCGAAGCCGTCTTCGCCCGCCCACTCCAGCAGGCCATGGAGGAAGGTGCCGGGGTTAGGGCCGCGTGGGAAACGGTGAATATCGCTGCCGGACGCAGCCGCTTCACGCGGTGCGTCAGGGTCGAGGCGTTCGTCGTCGAACAGCTTCTGGGCTTGCGGGCTTTCCGGCGCTTCAAGGTTGGCGGCGCTCATGCTGTCGCCGATGCGCAAGGCGCTGTAGGACGCGATCCACCAGTTTTCCGCAGCCTTGCGTTTGGGCAGCAAGGGCGCGAGCAGCGTGGCTTCGTTACGCGGCGGGTGGAAGACGCTGGCGTGGGCTTCGGGCATCGGCGCGTAATGCACGGCGGCACAGCCTGCCTGCAGGTCCAGCAACCAGCGCGCCAGGCCGGCGGACTCCGCCAACGCGGCGCCGGCGCCGAGCAAATAGCCCAGCGCCGACAGGTGCAGCACCGAGCTGCTGTTGTTGCCGCGCTTGAGGTCGGCAATGCCCAGCCAGCACGCGTGTTTGGCGCGGGTCAGGGCGACGTAGAACAGACGCAGGTCTTCCGCCAGGCGCTCGTCATCGGCCTGGGCGATCAACTCGGTGGTCGGGCGCAAGCTCACCTGCGACTTGCCGTTGGCATCGTGGTAATGCAGCGGCAAGCGGCTGCCATCCACCGGTTTGGCCGAGCAGATGAAGGGCAGGAACACCAGGTCGTATTCCAGGCCCTTGGATTTGTGGATGGTCACCACCTTGACCAGTTGCTCGTCGCTTTCCAGGCGCAGGATCTGTTCTTCACCGGCCTGCCCCGACAGCGCGAGGTGTTCGGCCAGGTGGCGGATCAAGGCCTGTTCACCGTCCAGTTCGGAGGCCGCCTGTTGCAGCAGTTCGCTGAGGTGCAACAGGTTGGTCAGCACGCGCTCGCCATCGCTGCGGGCGATCAGGGTTTGCGGCAGTTTGAAGTCGTGCAGCAGGCGACGCAGCATCGGCAGCACGCCTTGGCTGCGCCAGATCGCGCGGTAGCCACGGAACTGCATCACGCGGCTTTCCCACGCCAGTTCGTCCTGGTTCAGACGCTCAAGTTCCGGCAGTGACAGGTTCAAGGTGACGCAAGCCAGCGCGGCGCGCAGCGGGCGTTCGACGTCCGGTTCGGCACAGGCCTTGAGCCAGGCCAGCAGGTCGTGCGCCTCTTGGGCGGCGAACACCGAGTCCTTGTCCGACAGGTACACGCTGCGCACGCCACGTGCGGCCAACTCACCGCGCACGGCTTGGGCTTCCTTACCGTCGCGCACGAGGATGGCGATGTCCGACGGCAACACGCCATCGAAGCTGCCGTCGGCGTGTAGGAAACCAGCGCGGCCTTGCTGCCCGCCGTTGAGCAATTCGACAATCTGTGTGGCGCAGGCCGCCGCCAGTTGCTGGCGATAAACCGCGTTGGAAATCGGCTGATCGGTGGGCAGGTGCCAGAGGTTCAGCGCGGGCAGCGTCTGACCATCGACCTGCAGTTGCTCCTTGCGGCCTTGGGACAGCACCGGCTGGAACGGCACCGGGTTTTCGCCACTCGGCTTACGGAACAGAAACGCACCGCGCCCGGTTTCCGCACGCTGGAACACATGGTTGACCGCCTCGACCATCGCGTGGCTGGAGCGGAAGTTGGTGCCCAGGGTGTGATGCCGGCCGGTGGTGGATTGGCGCGCGCGCAGGTAGGTGTAGATGTCGGCGCCACGGAAGGCGTAGATCGCCTGCTTGGGGTCGCCGATCAGGAACAGGCCGCTGTCGAGGTGGTTTTCTTCGATGCGGTAGATGCTGTCGAAGATGCTGTATTGCACCGGGTCGGTGTCCTGGAACTCGTCGATCAGGGCGACCGGGAACTGTTCGCGGATCACGCTGGCCAGACGCTCGCCGCCGTCGCTTTGCAGGGCGGCGTTGAGGCGGATCAGCATGTCGTCGAAGCCCATTTCGGCGCGCCGGCGTTTTTCATCTTCGAAGCGTTTGCCGACCCACGCGGCGGCGTGTTGCAACACGGCGGCGTCGGGGGTGGGCAGCGCATCCAGGCTGGCCTTGAGACTGGCCATGGCGTCGATGCCCGGGTGGTGCGGCGGCTCGCCCTTCCAGGCTTCGGCCATGCCGTCCGGGGTCAGGCGGGTGAAGCCGGTGCCGATGTCCAGTTGTTCGAGGGATTCGTCCGCGGCCCAAGCACTGATCTTTTCGAACCAGGGTTCGAAGTAACGCGCTTGCATCTTGCGCCCATCGACGGCTTTGGCGGCGACGGCTTGCAGGCAGATCTCGCGCAACTCGTCGGCCCATTGCTGCCACGGCGCCTTGAGGGCGACCAGGGCGGCGCGGCGTTCTTGCAGGCACGCAGTGATCAACTCGGCCGGCTCGCGGCTTTCGCCGCTGGGCCGTTCGCTGCCAAACAGCGCGCGCACCCGTGGCATCAGCGCAGCCGGGCCACCCCAGTTGTTGCGCACCCAGTTGAGCGCATCGTCGTGCATCGGGTAGCAAAACAGCCGCCAGTAGTCGCGCAGCACTTCGCCGAGCAGGTCGCTGTGGTCGGTTTCCAGGGTCTGGGTGAACAGGCTGCCGCTGTCGAAGGCGTGTTCGCGCAGCATGCGCTGGCACCAACTGTGGATGGTCGAAACGGCGGCTTCGTCCATCCATTGCGCGGCGATGTCCAGACGGTTGGCACAGGCCGGCCATTGCGCGGGCGGGTATTGATCGCGCAGTTCGGCGATCAGGGCGTCGGGCTGTTGGATCTCATCGCGAAAGAACCGCGCGGCTTCGGCCAGGCGGATGCGGATGCGTTCGCGCAGTTCCTTGGTGGCGGCGTCGGTGAAGGTCACCACGAGGATCTGCGGCGGCAGCAGTTCGCGGCCGAAGCCGGCGTCATCGCCACCCTGGCCGAGCACCAGGCGCAGGTACAGGGCGGAAATGGTGAAGGTCTTGCCGGTGCCGGCGCTGGCTTCAATCAGCTGGCTGCCTTTGAGCGGGAAGGCCAGGGCCAAGGGTTTGCTGCTCATGCGCCGGCCTCCTCGCCAGTGAGTGATCGCCAGGCGGCGTTGATCAGGGGCCGGTATAAGGTTTCGCACCAGCCTTCGAATGCTTCGCTGGCCACCAGGGCCGCATAGTCGGGGAATTGCCGGGTCAGCGCGGGGGTTTCGCGGCGCTCGCCATCGGTGTTGATGCCATCACCTTCGTAGGCTTTGCTCGCGGCCGCCGCAGCTTTGGCCGGGTCGGTCTGACCGAGCCAGGCGAACGCGGTTTTAACCGCGACGGGCAGCGGTTTGGCCATGCCGACGTGCCAGGCCAGCAGCAGGTCGCCGAGGATGTCCTGGGCGCTGGAGGGTTCCAACGGGGCCAGCAACAAGGTGTCGTCGCTGGCCACCAGCGCGGTACTCAACGGCAGGCCGCAGGCACAGGCCACCAAGTGGTTGACCCACGGGCGAATCAGCCGATGCCACTTGCGGGTCTTGATCGAGCCGATGCTGTTGGGGATGGTGGTGACGCTCAACAATCCGCCATCACTGCGCCGATGCAGGCCGCTGATCCAGCCTTCGAGCTGAATGCCTTGATGCTCGAAACTGATCGGTTCCGCGCCGATGTGCGGAGTGGGCCAGAGGGCCAGCAGTTGTTGATAGCGTTGCAGCAGGCCGGGCAAGGGCTCGATCAGTTCGTTGCGCAGGCACTCGCCGAAACCGACCATGGGCAGCAGGCCGCTGCCTTGCAGGCGACGGGCCTGGGCGCTGAGCGCCTGGTCGACATGATCGGGCTGGCTCAGCGCGGCGTTCAGCAGGCTGTCGCTCAGGCTGTAGCGTTGCAGGGCGTCGAGGACAAAGGGTTCCTCATCGGCCAGCGGCACTTCGGCAGCCTCGAAGAATACTTTCAGACGCTGGCTGAAGAAGTGTTTGACCGGGTTGCGCAGGAAGTCCTGCAACTGACCGAGGCTCAGGGGTTCTTCCTGTCGATGGGCCGCCAGTTCGGTGTTGTCTGGCGGCGCATCCGTGACTTCGTGCAGCAACTGCCATTCTCGGGCGTAGCTGAACAGCGGGTCACCGGCGTGAAAATAGCGCGCGCTGAAGGGTTGGAGCGGGTGTTCCTGGGTCATCGCGTCAAGCAGCGGTGCGTCGCTTTGGCTTGACTGCCAGCCGCTGGCGAGATGATCGCGCAGTTGGCCGATCAATACCGATGCCGGGCGCTCGCTGTTGTCGCGAATGCTGCGGCCGACCCAGCTGATATAGAGCTGATCGCGGGCTGACAACAGGGCTTCGAGCAGCAGGTAGCGGTCGTCTTCGCGGCGCGAGCGGTCGCCGGGGCGGTAGTCGCTGCCCATCAGGTCGAAATCCAGCGGTGGTTGGGCGCGTGGGTAGTCGCCGTCATTCATGCCGAGCAGGCAGACCAGCTTGAACGGGATCGCGCGCATCGGCATCAGGGTGCAGAAATTGACAGCTCCGGCGAGGAAGCGCTGAGACAGGCGCCCTTGGTCGAGACCGGCTAGCCACGCTTCGCGGACTACGGTGAGCGGTAACTCGTCCTGCAGGCCGACGGATTCGCAGGTTTCCAGCCAGGTTTCGCGGAGCTGTTCGAGCTGGCCCAACAGGTAGTCGTCGTGTTCGCTGCTGGGCAGGAAAAACAGCTGCATCAAGCGTTGCAGGCGCTCGCCCCATTCTTGCGGAGCCGCAGGTTGCGACAAGGCTTGGTGGGCGTCGCTGAGTGCGTCGAGCAACGCGACCAGCGGGCCGATCAAGGCCGCGTCGAGGCCGCCAATTTCGTCGTAGGGCTCGATGCCGTCACAGGCGACACCCGTGCCCACGGCATAACCGAGCAGCATACGGCGCAAACCAAATCGCCAGCTGTTTTGCTCCAGTTCGTGGGGTAGACCGAGACCGGCGCGCTGTTCGGCATTGAGGCCCCAGCGGATGCCGGCGCCTTCGATCCAGCGATGCAGCGTCGGCAGGTCGCGCTCCTTGATGGCGAAGCGTTCGCGCAGGGCCGGGACGTCGAGCAGGTCGAGGATTTCACTAACCGGGAAGCGGCTGTCGGGGAGCTTGAGCAGGTGTTCGACGGCGATCAACAGCGGGTCGCGGCCGCGTTGGCCCTGGTCGGTGAGGGTGAAGGGGATGAAGCGCGGATCATTGCGGTCCAACTGGCCGAACACCGCGCGAATGTGCGGCGCGTAACTGTCGACGTCGGGGACCATGACGATGATGTCGCGGGGACGCAACGCCGGATCGGCGCTGAAGCGTTGGAGCAATTGGTCGTGGAGGATTTCCACTTCGCGTTGGGCGCTGTGGGCGATGTGAAAGCGGATCGAGGTATCGCGCTGCAGATCGACGGCGGGCCAGAGGTCGCGGGTTTCGTTGAGCGGGCGCAGTTCGAGGATATCGTCCTGGAGCTGGTTGAGCAGTGTGGTCGGTTCGCCGTCGCTGAACAGGTCGATGCGGCCGTCGCGGAAGGCTGCGCGGTAGCTGTTGGGATCGTCGTAGCTGTCGAGCAGGCTGATGTAGTCGCGACCTTGTTTGCCCCAGGCGGCGAGCAACGGGTGAGCATGCTGGTGCAGGGTTTGCGGGTCGATGGTGACCGGCATGCCGGCTTTGCGTGCCTGGCGTTTGTATTCGTTACGCAGCAAGTCCTTGTCGGCCACGATGTCGGACCAATGGTGGCGACAGGGGTTGTGGACGCAGAGCAGGACCTGACTGAAGCGCGCCAGGCCGGCGAGCGCTTCGAGTGCTTGGGCGGGCAATGAGGAAATGCCGAAAACAATCACTCGGGAAGGCAGCCCTGGCGGCGCTTGCTCAAGGCTATTGATCCGTTCGATAAAGCGCTGATGCACACCGGCACGGCTTTGCGCCATGCCGGCTTCGCCCACATCCAGCAGTAGGGCGCGCCATAACTCGGCTTGCCAGCAGTTGGCGGGGTCGAGGGGTTTGGATTCGCCGCGGCCGTTACGCAGTTGATGGCGGCCGGCGGCCCAATCTTCCAGCCAGTCGGCGCGGTAGACCTGGTATTGGTCGAACAGGTCGGCCAATCGCTCGGCGAGTTGGTAGCGTTTGCGCAGGTCGGAGTCGTCCGTGAGGAAGCGCTGCAGCGGCTCGAAGTGCGGTTGATTGATCAGCTCGGGGAGCAGGCGCATCAGGCGCCAGGTCAGCGGGGCTTTATCGAGCAGGGATTTGGGCGGGATCTCGTCGCGCCCCAGGACCATGCGATAGAGCTGCCACATGAAGCTGCCGGGCAGTTGCACGTCGATCGCCGCAGCAATGCCGCAGCCGCCCATGTCGTCATCTTCCGGATCTTCGGCCAGGGCCAGCTTGAGCCATTGGGCGATGCCGTTGCTCTGGACCAGGGCGATTTCATTTTCCAGAGGGGCCAGGGGATAACGGCGCATCCAACTGACCACCAGGCTGCGCAGTTCGTCCAGGCGGTTACCGTGAACCACCATGAATCCTGCGCTGAGAGGCATCGCATCCGGCATAACGGCTTCCTTGGCAAAAGCAAAATCGAGGCATGGACTTTAGCACTGAAGGCCGTCCGATGAGCCACTTGACCCTTTCCGACCGCCCAAAACAAAACCCCTGTCTGCATAAGCAAACAGGGGTTCTGGAATTTAATCTTGACGATGACCTACTCTCACATGGGGAAACCCCACACTACCATCGGCGATGCATCGTTTCACTGCTGAGTTCGGGATGGGATCAGGTGGTTCCAATGCTCTATGGTCGTCAAGAAATTCGGGTACTGAGTCGTGGCCAGCTGGCCTCGCTTCAGAAAATTGGGTATGTGATAGCTTTCGGTGTTTTGTAAGAGTCGAACTTTCGGTTCGTTTCGTCTTCACACACCGCA
>NZ_JALJRR010000093.1:0-203 GCF_024519615.1 Pseudomonas sp. Pse79 | reverse complement strand
CATTTTGATCGGCGTACACCCGTTCCGGCACAGAAAGAGGGCTTTGCCTGTTGGACCACTACCTGCAGACCAACCCCCTGGGCCTCTTCTAACCCCGACTTGAAATGCAACCCAATGTGGGAGGGGGCTTGCCCCCGATAGCGATGGCTCAGTCAGGTATGTATTGGCTGACACACTGCCATCGGGGGCAAGCCCCCTCCCAC
>NZ_JALJRR010000092.1:0-221 GCF_024519615.1 Pseudomonas sp. Pse79 | reverse complement strand
GTGAAAGTAACGTTCAGTCTATCTTTCTATCACATACCCAAATTTTTAAAGAACGGTTCTGAAAAAGATCAGAGCTAACTATTCGATTCGAATATTTAGCTCTGCACTTTGACAAACGCATGAATCAAGCAATTCGTGTGGGAACTTATGGAGCAGCTGATGTCGCCGATTAAGGAGGTGATCCAGCCGCAGGTTCCCCTACGGCTACCTTGTTACGACTT
>NZ_JALJRR010000091.1:0-225 GCF_024519615.1 Pseudomonas sp. Pse79 | reverse complement strand
AAGTCATGCATGTATTGGCTGACACACTGCTATCGGGGGCAAGCCCCCTCCCACATTTGGATCTCCATGGATCAGATAGAACTCATTTGGCTCTTGCTCTTAGGAGCGGCCTTATAACCAACCTGAGCCTGGAAGCTGGACTCGGTCAAAAATGTGGGAGGGGGCTTGCCCCCGATAGCGGTAGTGAAGTCATGCATGTATTGGCTGACACACTGCTATCGGGGC
>NZ_JALJRR010000090.1:0-239 GCF_024519615.1 Pseudomonas sp. Pse79 | reverse complement strand
CCGATAGCAGAGTGTCAGTCACTGAAGCTGTGACTGATCCACCGCCATCGGGGGCTTGCCCCCTCCCACATTTTGACCGCATTCCAGGTTGATCAGGCCGTCCACATCTGGATCGCCCACACCACGTTCTGCGCGGCGTATGTGGCGGTGGTGGTGTCGGCGCGCTTGCGCGAGCTGGACCTGTCGATCGAAGAAGCGGCCGCCGATGGCTGGCAGCAGCCGGACAAGCGTCGGGCGCC